>NZ_JBHXKA010000020.1:9890-88009 GCF_042722885.1 Streptomyces sp. NPDC058401 | reverse complement strand
GGAACACGCTCAGCGTGTTCCCCGGGGCCCCTTGCTGCGTGTCAGAGCTTCTCGGGGGTGCGGATGCCGAGGAGGGACATGCCCTTGCTGAGGGTGCGGGCGGTCAGGTCGCACAGGAACAGCCGGTTCTCGCCGACGACGAGCTCGGGCTCGGGCTTCACGACCGGGCACTGCTCGTAGAACGTCGCGAACAGCGAGGACAGCTGGTACAGGTACGCGGCGACCTTGTGCGGGGCGTAGTCCGCGGCCGCCTCGGCGATCAGCTCGCCGAAGTGGTCCAGGTGCAGGCCCAGCGCGCGCTCGGCCGGGGCCAGCTCCAGCTCCGGGTGCGCGACCGGCTTGCGGTCGCCCGCCTCGCCCGCCTTGCGCAGGATCGACTTGATCCGGGCGTACGCGTACTGGAGGTACACGGACGTGTCGCCGGTCAGCGAGACCATCTGGTCCAGGTCGAACTTGTAGTCGCGCGCCGCGGACGTGGACAGGTCCGCGTACTTCACCGCGCCGATGCCGACGTACTGGCCGTTCTCGACGATCTCCGCCTCGGTCAGGCCGATCTTCTCGGCCTTCTCGCGCACCACGGCCGTCGCCCGGTCCACCGCCTCGTCCAGCAGGTCCACCAGCCGCACCGTCTCGCCCTCACGGGTCTTGAACGGCTTGCCGTCCTTGCCCAGGACGGTGCCGAAGGCCAGCTGCACGGCCTTGGTGTCCTCGTTCAGCCAGCCGGCCCGGCGGGCCGTCTCGAAGACCATCTTGAAGTGCAGGGACTGCCGCGCGTCCACCACGTAGAGCAGGGTGGTCGCGCCCAGCCCGCCCACCCGGTCGCGGATCGCCGAGAGGTCGGTCGCGGCGTAGCCGAAGCCGCCGTCGGACTTCTGGACGATCAGCGGGGTCGGGTTGCCGTCCGGACCCTTGACGTCGTCGAAGAACACGCAGAGCGCGCCGTTGGAACGGACGGCCACGCCCGAGTCCTCCAGCAGCTTGCAGGTCTCCACCAGCATGTCGTTGTAGCCGGACTCGCCGATGACGTCGGGGTCCTGGATGTCCATGTCCAGCTTGTTGAAGACGGAGTAGAAGTAGATCTTCGACTCGTCCACGAACCGCTGCCACAGCGCCAGCGTCTCCGGCTCGCCCGCCTGCAGGTCCACCACCCGGGCCCTGGCCCGCGTCTTGAACTCCTCGTCGGAGTCGAAGAGCGCGCGCGAGGCCTTGTAGAGGCGGTTCAGGTTGGACATGGCCTCCTCGCCGGAGACCTCCGCGACCTCCGCACCGTCCTCGGCCTTGTGGTCCAGCTCGTGCGGGTGCTCCAGCAGGTACTGGATGAGCATGCCGAACTGGGTGCCCCAGTCGCCGATGTGGTGGCGGCGGACCACCTTCTCACCGGTGAATTCGAGGATCTCGACCATGGCCGCACCGATGACCGCCGACCGCAGGTGGCCGACGTGCATCTCCTTGGCCACGTTCGGCTGCGCGTAGTCGATCACCGTCGTGCCCGGGGCCGCGGCGAGCGGCACGCCGAGGCGGTCGTCCGCGGCGCGCGCCGCCAGGGTCTCGATGATCGCCCCGTCGGTGATGGTGATGTTGAGGAAGCCGGGGCCCGAGACCTCGATCTCCTTGATCAGGCCGGCGGTGTTGATGCCCTCGACCACGGTCGTCGCCAGCTCGCGCGGGTTGGCCTTGGCCTTCTTCGCGAGCGCCAGGATGCCGTTGGCCTGGAAGTCGGCCCGGTCGCTTCGTCGCAGCAGCGGGTCGCTCGCACCGGCGTCCGGCAGGGCGGAGGCGAGTGCGTCGGCGACGCGCTGGTTGACGGAGGAAGCGAGGGAAGGGACCGAGGCCATGAGCTGCCGTTCCTGTGAGGTCGTGCCTGAGCGTGCACTGGGGGTTTCGATTGGGGTTTCAGACAAGGACCGAGTATCCCACGCGGGGGCTGTCCACATCCCGGGATATACGGGCGATGCGGTGGCGCCGGTAAACCTCGGAGCGCTCTGTTCCGTCTGGGAGAATGGCGAGAAGCCAGCATTCGAGAACGAAGGACGTGTCGTGGCTCAGAGCGCCCCGAGCAGCACCGAGACCGACTGGGTCTCCCGTTTCGCGGACGAGGTCATCGCCGAGGCGGAGCGCCGAGCCCCCGGCAAAACCATCGTCGTCGCGTCCGGCCTCTCTCCCTCCGGCCCGATCCACCTGGGCAACCTCCGCGAGGTCATGACCCCGCACCTGGTCGCGGACGAGATCCGCCGCCGGGGCCACGAGGTCCGCCACCTCATCTCCTGGGACGACTACGACCGGTACCGCAAGGTGCCCAAGGGCATCCCCGGCGTCACCGAGGAGTCCCACGCCCAGCACATCGGCCGCCCGCTGACCGCCGTGCCCGCGCCCGAGGGCTCCGCGTACCCGAACTGGTCCGAGCACTTCAAGGCCGCCATGGTCGAGGCGCTCGCCGAGCTGGGCGTCGAGTACGACCCGATCAGCCAGACCGAGCAGTACACCGCAGGCACCTACCGCGAGCAGGTCCTGTTCGCGATGAAGCACCGCGCCGACATCGACGCGATCCTCGACCAGTACCGGACCAAGCAGAAGCCGGGCGGCAAGAAGCCCCAGCAGAAGCAGGTCGACGAGGCCGAGCTGGAGGCCGCCGAGGGCTCGGGCGCCGCCGCCGAGGACGACGGCAGCGCGGTCGGCACGGAGTACTTCCCGTACAAGCCGTACTGCGCCGAGTGCGGCAAGGACTTCACCACCGTGACGTCCTACGACGACGAGACCACCGAGCTGACCTACGTCTGCACCGAGGACGAGTTCACCGAGACGGTCAAGCTCAGCGAGTTCAACCGCGGCAAGCTGGTCTGGAAGGTCGACTGGCCCATGCGCTGGGCCTACGAGGGCGTCATCTTCGAGCCCTCCGGCGTCGACCACTCCTCGCCCGGCTCCTCCTTCCAGGTCGGCGGCCAGATCGTCGGCATCTTCGGCGGCGAGCAGCCCATCGGCCCGATGTACGCCTTCGTCGGCATCAGCGGCATGGCCAAGATGTCCTCCAGCAAGGGCGGGGTCCCGACCCCGGCCGACGCGCTGAAGATCATGGAGCCGCAGCTGCTGCGCTGGCTCTACGCCCGCCGCAAGCCCAACCAGTCCTTCAAGATCGCCTTCGACCAGGAGATCCAGCGGCTCTACGACGAGTGGGACAAGCTGGAGGCCAAGGTCGCCGACGGCTCCGTCCTGCCCGCCGACGCCGCCGCCCACGCACGCGCCGTACGCGTCGCCTCCCACGAGCTGCCGCGCACCCCGCGCCCCATGGCGTACCGGACCCTCGCCTCCGTCGTCGACATCACCGGCGGACACGACGAGCAGACCCTGCGCATCCTCAGCGACCTGGAGCCCGAGCGGCCGCTGACCTCCCTCGACGAGGTGCGCCCGCGCCTGGACCGCGCCGAGAACTGGATCACCACCCAGGTCCCGGCCGACCAGCGCACCCTGGTCCGCGAGGAGCCCGACGCCGAGCTCCTGTCCTCCCTCGACGACGAGGGCCGCGAATCCCTGCGCCGCCTCGTCGACGGGCTCGACTCGCACTGGTCCCTCGACGGGCTCACCACGCTCGTCTACGGCGTGCCGAAGGTGATGGCCGGCCTGGAGCCGGACGCCAAGCCGACGCCGGAACTCAAGGTCGCGCAGCGCACCTTCTTCGCGCTGCTGTACCGCCTGCTCGTGACCCGGGAGACCGGACCGCGCCTGCCCACCCTGCTGCTCGCGGTCGGGGCGGACCGGGTGCGCAAGCTGCTCGCCGTCTGAGTGCACGAGTGAGGGCCCGCACCCCCTGGGGGTGCGGGCCCTTCTCGTGTCCGGGAGCGGGAGCGGGAGCTACGCGATGTGCTCGTTCTCCAGCTCGGTCTGGTAGCGCTGCTTGAGCTGCGGGAAGATCTTGCGGATCAGCGAGGCGCTGCGCGGATGCACCACGCCGTACCGGTCGGCCAGCAGTATGTCGATCTGCTCGGCGGTCAGGACCTCGCCGTTCTCCTCCAGGTGGGAACGGAAGACCTCGTACGCCGCCTCCGCGAACTTCACGTCGTCGTCGCTCGGCGGCCCGCCCTCGGCGAAGCCCTCGGTGGAGGCCTCCTCCTGGCGGGGACCCGGTATCGGCAGCTCCTGACCCTGCGGCTGCTGTACCTGCCCCTGCCCCTCCTCCTGGAGCTCCGGGCCGGTCGGGGGCATCACCGGGGTCGGCTCCAGGCCCTCGACGTACTGCGGGTTGTAGCCGCCCTCGTACGCGGCCTGCGGCGCGCGGGGCGCCGCGAACCAGGCGCTGTTGTGCGCCGCCGGCATGGCCGTCGGGTCCACCACGAAGGCGGGCCCGTCGGGGTGACCCTGCGGAACCGGCACCCCGCCGGGGCCCTCCGCGTACTGCGGGCCGGACCCGGCGAGCTGGTGCTGCTGCTGCGTGCCGTCGTCGGCGGCCTGTGCGTCGGCGGCGGGGGCGGACGCGGCCGGTGCCGCCGCCACGGCCGGCTGCTGCGGGCCCTCGGCGCCCGCCGGCAGGGCCGGGGCCGTCGGGTCGGCGGCCGGGGGCGGCGGGATGAGCAGCGGGTCGATGCCCGCCGCCGCCAGGCCCTCGGGGGCGGTCTGCGACAGGGGGACGCCTATGCGGGCCAGCCGCAGCGGCATCAGGGCCCCGACGGGGGCCTTGCGGCGCCAGGCGCGGCCGTAGCGGGCCTGCAGGCGGGCCTGGTAGATCAGCCGGTCCTGCTCCATGCCGACGGCCTGCTCGTAGGAGCGCAGCTCCCACAGCTTCATCCGGCGCCACAGCTTGAAGGTGGGGATCGGGGAGAGGAGCCAGCGCGTGATGCGCACGCCCTCCATGTGCCGGTCGGCGGTGATGTCCGCGATCCGGCCCACCGCGTGCCGGGCGGCCTCCACGGTGACCACGAACAGGATCGGGATCACCGCGTGCATGCCGACCCCGAGCGGGTCGGGCCAGGCGGCCGCGCCGTTGAAGGCGATCGTCGCCGCCGTCAGCAGCCACGCCGTCTGGCGCAGCAGCGGGAACGGGATCCGGATCCACGTCAGGAGCAGGTCCAGCGCGAGCAGGACGCAGATGCCCATGTCGATGCCGATCGGGAAGACCAGCGAGAAGGAACCGAAGCCCTTCTTCAGGGCCAGGGCGCGCACGGCGGAGTACGAACCGGCGAAACCGATCCCCGCGATGACGACGGCTCCGGCGACCACCACACCGATCAATATCCGGTGCGTACGAGTCAGCTGCATCGCGGCCACCCGCGATCCCCTCCCCTTGTCGAGCTACGGCAGGGCACAGCGTACGCGCGTACGGGCAAGGGGACGTCGGCGGTCCGGACCAGGGACTCCGGGCCCCGGGTCCGGACCGCCGACGGCGCACTGCGCCCTGAAGCGCTAGGAGTTCGAAGGCGAGGGCTGCTGCGCCGACTGCTCGGGCTGCGCCGACTGCTCGGGTGCCTTCGCCTCGTTGGCGGCCGCGACCGAGGCCACGGTCTCCTTCGTCGCCGCGATGGCGTCCTGGAGCAGCTTGGCTTGGTCGGGAGCGGCCGCGCCCTCGTAGGCCGTGCCGTTGTAGTCGAGGGTGACGACCACGTTGTGGGTGCGGGCGATGATCGAGGTGTTGAAGAAGTCGCCGTCCTTCTTGGTGGTGAAGGTGACGGAGGTGGCCTGGTCGCCGATGCCGCCGGCCTCCTCGGGCTTCACGTTCTCCGCGCCCTCGACGGCCTTCGCCTTCTCGACCTGCTTGGCGTACTCGTCCTCGGCTCGCTTGGAGCCGGTGCCGACCGAGGCGAGGGAGTCGTAGCGGACCAGGGAGATCGAGAGCCAGCGGTACTGCGAACCCTTCAGACCGGCCTCGTCCAGACCGTTCCAGGTGCAGGTGGCACGGCTGGCGAGGTCGTTGGACTTGGCGGCGGTGCCGTTGGCGTCCTTCGCCTTGGGGACGATCGTCTCGATGGTCTTCGCGGCCACCGCCTTGCACGGCTCCGGAAGCGTGGAGTACACGGCCTTCTCCAGCGCCTCCTTGGAGGGCTTGGCGCTCGGCTGGGCGGCGGACGAGGACGCGCCGGACTTCTTGCCGCTGTCGGTGCCCGACTCCTTGCCCGAGTCGGACGAGCAGCCGGCGACCGTGAGGATCACCGGGACGGCTGCGCAGGCGAGGACGCGGGTGAGGCGCGAGGCTGATCGGTGCATGATTCCTTCAGACGTTGTGGGTCTTCGTACGGGCTCGTACGGGCTCGTTCGGTTCCTCTTCGGTCCCTCTTCGGTCCCTTTTGCGGGCGCGGGACCCGAGCAACCGTAGCCCGACCCGGCGCCCGGCTGCTGTGCGCGCCGTCACGACGGCCCCGCACGCCCCCCTGGGACGGGACCGGCTATTCGTTGAACCGCTCCCCGAGGGCCTGCGCCAACTGCCGTGCCCTGTCCTGGGTTTCACCGCTGGGCGGGATCGTGCCGGGCAGTGCGGGCTGGATGCTGTACTCGACGGTGACGATGACATTCGAGGTACGGAACACAATGCGGACGGTGCGCGCCTGGGCCGCGGTGGCGCCGGCGGCGGCGAGCTTGTCGTCGAGGAAGGCCTCGCTGCCGAGCCCGTCGAGGACGCGGGAGCCCAGCTCCGGCGCCGGACTTCCGCTCGCGCCCGGGCTGCCGCTCACGCTGGTGCTCGGCGTCGGCGCCCCGGGGGTCGGGGCACCGGACCCGGAAGGCGTCGGGCTCGCCGACGGTACCGGGGCGGGCAGGTTGGCGGCGGTGAGCTGGCGGCCGTAGACCTGCCGGGCCTTGTCGTCGTCGCTCGTGGCGGTCCGGTCGTACGAGACCACGCGCTCGAAGCCCACCGACAGCAGCCGGGTCTCGGTCGGCGTCTGCGCGGTCCAGCGGCAGCCGACGCGCCGGTCGGCGTCGTAGGAGGCGTCCGCGACCCCGGCGTAGAGCGCCTCGCGGGCCTCGGGGGCGAGGGCCTCGGCGGCCGGGAGCATCGCCTTGACCTTCTTGGCGTCGGCGGCCTTGCAGGGCATGGGCAGGATGCGGTACTTGCCGGGCTGGGCGCCCGTACCGGCGTTCGCGCCGGCCTTCGCGTCGACGGTCGCTCCGGATCCGCCACCGTCGGTGCAGGCGGTGAGGCCGGCCGCGAGGGCGGTGAGCATCGCGATGGCTGGCAGGACTCCACGTACTCGTACCGTCTTGCGCTGCACGTTCCACCGGCTCCCTTCGGGAAAATGCTTTGCCGCGGCTGGGGCGCGGATGGACACAATGTCTATCGCACACGCTGGTGCCGGCGCCGGTCTCATGTCGTATTTGAGGCCATGAGCGAGGCTTTTTGCGTTCAGTGACTTTTGTGGTGTTGACGGGGTGTTGAGGATGAAATGTCATACGTAGAAGTGCCCGGGGCGCAGGTTCCCATCCGGATGTGGACCGACCCGGCGTCGGTCGAGGACAGCGCGATGCGCCAGCTCCAGAACACCGCCGGCCTCCCCTGGATCAAGGGCCTCGCCGTCATGCCGGACGTGCACTACGGCAAGGGCGCCACGGTCGGCTCGGTCATCGCCATGAAGGACGCGGTCTGCCCGGCGGCGGTCGGCGTGGACATCGGCTGCGGCATGTCCGCGGTGAAGACCTCCCTCACCGCGAACGACCTCCCGGGCGACCTGTCGGGCCTGCGCTCACAGATCGAGAAGGCGATCCCGGTGGGCGCGGGAATGCACCGCGAGGCGGTGGACCCGGGACGGCTGTACGGGTTCTCCGTGGAGGGGTACGGGGATCTGTGGAACCGGTTCGACTACATCAGCGATGCGGTCAAATTCAGGCGAGAACGCGCCACGAAGCAGATCGGAACGCTCGGATCCGGGAACCACTTCATCGAATTCTGTCTCGATGAGTCGGGTTCGGTCTGGCTGATGCTGCACTCCGGCTCGCGGAACATCGGCAACGAGCTGGCGGACTTCCACATCAACGTGGCCCGGGGGCTCGCGCACAACCAGGGCCTGGTCGACCGGGACCTCGCGGTGTTCCTCGCGGCGACCCCGGAGATGCAGGACTACCGCAACGACCTCTTCTGGGCGCAGGAGTACGCGAAGTTCAACCGCGCCGCGATGATGAGCCTGTTCAAGGAGGTCGTCCGCAAGGAGTTCCGCAAGGCCAAGGTCTCCTTCGAGCAGGAGATCAGCTGCCACCACAACTACGTGGCGGAGGAGCGGTACGACGGCATGGACCTGCTGGTCACGCGGAAGGGCGCGATCCGCGCCGGCAGCGGTGACTACGGGATCATCCCCGGCTCCATGGGCACGGGCTCGTACATCGTGAAGGGTCTCGGCAACGAGAAGTCCTTCAACTCGGCCTCGCACGGAGCGGGCCGGAAGATGAGCCGGACGGCGGCGAAGAAGCGGTTCTCGGTGCGCGATCTGGCGGAGCAGACCAAGGGCGTGGAGTGCCGCAAGGACTCGGGCGTCGTGGACGAGATCCCCGGCGCGTACAAGTCCATCGAGCAGGTCATCGACCAGCAGACGGACCTCGTCAAGGTCGTCGCCAAGCTGAAGCAGGTCATCTGCATCAAGGGCTGAGGCCCGCAGGTGAGCAGGGGCGGAGGGGCCCGGACCGAGGTCGGTCCGGGCCCCTCCGCGTGAGGTCTCAGGGCTCGTCTCCGTCGAGGAGGAGGTCCACCGAGAGCTCCAGGGATACTCCGATGGCTTCGGGGAGCGGGATGGAGGTGCCTCGTTTGTAGCTCTGGCGGAGGCGGTACTTGCCGTTGCGCGGGTCCGCGCAGAGGACGGCCTCGTCGTGGTGGCGGTCGGCGATGACGTAGACGGGGACGTGGGCCCGGGCGTAGCCCTCGGCCTTGGTGCCGATGTCGTCCGCCCAGTTGGACGAAGTAACCTCGATCACCAGTCGGAAGACGTCGGGCGCGAAGCAGTTCTTCTCGACCTTGTGGTCCCGGAAGTCCGCCTCGACGAGGGAGAAGTCCGGGATGGCGTAATCGTCAGGACCGGTCGGCAGCCAGAGGCCGATGCCTTGGACGTACCGCAGCCCCGCCTTTCGGGCACCGGCATCATAGAACTTCTCGATGAGCCAGCTCAGCGACAGTGCGTGTGACCCGTCCGCAGGTGGTGTCACGGTGAGCCTCCCCTGGAGAATCTCCACTCGGTGTCCGGGAAGCTCCCTGGAGAGTCGATCGGCGGCCTCCGCGATCGTGGTCTCGTGCTGTATCACGGCCATAGCTTCCTCCTTTTCGCGGCTCACGCTTTCGGAGCGTAGCCGCGCGCGCCGACATTTCGCACGACTTCACCCGTACGGGCACATCCGGCCCGGCGGGATGCCGGAGTCGCCAACTCCGTTAAGGAGTAGGCGGATTCGACTGACTCAAGTCGCCGTCCGGGGTCTTGACGCTGGGAGTTGGTCTAGACCAAGGTGTGCCGCATGTGGAGATCTCGCGTGGTTCTTGCCGCGCTCGCGTCGTTGTCGCTCACCGTTGGCGGGGCTCAGGCTGCCGGGGCCGCCGGGGCCGGGGCTGCGGCTCCGGCCGCTGTTGCGGGGGCGCGGGCCGTCGGGCTGCCGCCCGTCGTGTCGCATGTGCCGACCTCGGAGAAGGTCGTGTTCATCACCATCGATGACGGGTGGGCGCACGATCCGGCCGTTGCCCAGACGCTGGTGGATCAGCGGGTGCCGGCGTCGCTGTTCCTGCTGCCGGGGGCGTTCTCGTACGACGCGCAGTACTTCACCGGGCTGATCGCGCAGGGGCGGTCGGTGAACGTCGAGAACCACACCGTGAACCATTCCGATCTGACCTCGCTCGACGCCGCCGGCAAGGACGCCGAGGTGTGCGGGGCCGGGGAGCAGGTCGCCGCGGCCTTCGGGCGGGAGCCGAAGCTGCTGCGGCCGCCGTACGGGACGGTCAACGACGACGTGCGGCTGGCCGCCAAGGCGTGCGGGGTCAAGGCGCTGATCACGTGGACGCACGACTTCACCACGTGGGGCGAGACGCCGGCCACGCCGCAGCTGCAGGCCGGTGACATCGTGCTGCTGCACTTCACGCCGACGCTCGGCGCGGACCTGAAGCGGGCCCTGGACGCGGCGAAGGCCGCCGGGCTGAAGCCGGCGGCCTTGATGCCGCACCTGAAGAGTGCCGGGTTGGTGCCGTAACTGCACCGCAACCGGCCCGCGTACTACAGCTCGCGGTGGAGCTTCGTGTTCGAGGCCTGGGCGCGGGGGCGGACCACCAGGAGGTCGATGTTGACGTGGCTGGGACGGGTCACCGCCCAGGTGATGGTGTCGGCCACGTCGTCGGCGGAGAGGGGCTCGGCCACGCCGGCGTAGACCTTCTCCGCCCGCTCGGCGTCGCCGCGGAACCGGGTCTTGGCGAACTCCTCGGTCTTGACCAGGCCGGGGGCGATCTCGATGACGCGGACGGGCTGGCCGACGATCTCCAGGCGGAGGGTCTCGGCGAGGACGCGGGCGCCGTTCTTGGCGGCCACGTAGCCGGCGCCGCCCTCGTAGGTGGCGTGGCCGGCGGTGGAGGAGAGGATCACCACCGTGCCGTCGCCCGAGGCGGTCAGGGCCGGGAGCAGGGCCTGGGTGACGTGGAGCGTGCCGATGACGTTGACCTCGTACATCGTGCGCCAGTCGGCGGGGTCGCCGGTGGCGACGGGGTCGGCTCCGATGGCGCCGCCGGCGTTGTTGACGAGCACGTCGCAGCGGTCGAGCGAGGCGGCGAGGGCGTCGACGGCGGTGCGGTCGGTGACGTCGAGGGCGTGGGCGGTGGCGGAGTGGCCGGCCGCGGTGATCTCGGCGGCGAGGGCTTCGATGCGGTCCTTGCGGCGGGCGGTGAGGACGACGTGGTAGCCGGCCGCGGCGAGCTGCCGGGCGGTGGCCGCGCCGATGCCGCTGCTCGCGCCGGTGACTACGGCGGTTCGGGTGGCCGTGCTCATGCTGGCTCCTCGTGCGTTCGTACGGGTGAGTACTGGCCAGCATAGGCGGGTCGCCGCGCAGGTCACCGGCCGCGCGGGGCGTACATGATCACTGCGGTGCCGGCGAGGCAGATCAGGGCGCCCGCGATGTCCCACCGGTCGGGCCGGTAGCCGTCGGCGACCACGCCCCAGAGCAGGGATCCGGCGACGAAGACCCCGCCGTAGGCGGCGAGTACGCGGGCGAAGTCGCCCGTGGGCTGGAAGGTGGCGGCGAACCCGTAGAGGCCGAGCGCGATGACTCCGGCGCCGATCCACGCCCAGCCGCGGTGCTCGCGGAGGCCTTGCCAGACGAGCCAGGCGCCTCCGATCTCCAGGAGGGCGGCGAGGGCGAAGAGGGCGGCGGAACGGGCGATGAGCATGGCCGGAACCCTATGCGGGGCGAATGGGGGAGCGGGGGAGGGCGTGGGGAGGAGGCTCGCCCACGTTCGTGTGATGGTCCGACCATCGGGTGGGCGGGAGGGTTAGCGTCCGCGCGTGGAGGTGGTCGCGGTGCGCCGAGGTGCCGTACGGAGTGTGGTGTTGGCCGGGCTGCTGGTGCTGCTCGGAGGAGTGGGGAGCGGTGTGGGCAACGCCCGCGCCGGAGCCGGGCCGGAGGCCGACGTGGCCTATCACGGAAGGGTCGCCCTGGACGGGGGCCGGCTGCGGATCCTGCTGGTCCCGGAGAACGAGGGTCCGTCCGCGCTGGCGAACGCGACCGTACGGCTGCGGCTGTCGGCCGACCTCGCCGCCCGCCAGGAACTGGCGGACGGCTGTGCGCGGGCCGGGCTGCGCGAGGTGGTGTGCGAGACCGGGGAGCTGCCGCTGCACGGGCGGGGGCGGCACATCGGGCTGGTGCTGCGGCTGAAGGAGCCGGCCGCGGAGGTGGTGGTGCGGGTCGACACCTGGTGGAACGGCGGCGCGACCGACCGGAACCACACCAACAACGAGCACGTGGTGCTGGCCCTGGACACGGGGGACACATACGCGTTCTGAGGGGCGGGCGGGCGGGCGGGTGGCCGGGTGGCCGTGGCCGTAGCCGTGGGCGTGCGCGCCCGCGGCTACGGCGTGCCCACGCCGCCGAACTCGGCCACGGCCTCGTCGACGATCCGCTCCAGCCGGGCGTGGTGGGCGCCGCGCCAGTAGACGCGCTCGCAGTCGGCGCACTGGGCGAAGACCTCGTACGAGCGCTGCGTGCCGCTCTCCAGCCGGTCGCCGACGCTGTCCTTGTCGGCCTCGCGCAGGGTTCCGTTGCACGCGGTGCAGCGGGTCCACGGGGCGAGGGCCGGGGCGAACCGGCCGAGGATGTCGCGGAGCTGCTCGTCGGGGTTGTCGCTGTAGACGTACGCGCCGGCGAACAGCTCGCGGCGGCGCAGCAGTCCGCGGTCGCGGGAGAGCAGGACGCGCTGCTCGGCGGCGGAGCGGGTGGCCAGGGCCGGGTCGCCGATGTCCTCGTTCTCGTACGCGGTGTCCACGCCGAGGAGGCGCATGCGGCGGGCGAGGGTGCCGAGGTGGACGTCGAGGAGGAAGCGCAGCGGTGTGGTTCCGGGGACGCCCGGGAGGTGCTGGGGGCGGTCGACGGCGAAGACTTCGACGGATTCGCCGGCCCGGGGCACGTGGGCGAGCGGGGTCTCGGCGCCGTCGACGAGGATCCGGCCGACTTCGGTGAGCGGGACGCCCGCCGATTCGACGACGTGGCCGAGGCTGGAGACGCCGTCGGTGGTGGTCGGTACGCGCGCGCCGCGGCGCGCGGGCGCGGCGAACACGTGCAGTTCGGGGGCGAGGGTGAGCTGAATGCCGGGTCCGTTCACGGGGCCCAGCATGCCATCGGGGGGCGGTGCGGGGCGTCGGATTTACGCGCCCGGGGGTGGTTTTCCCGTGCGCCCCGGGGTGGCTTTGCTACGCGTCGGCGGCTGCCGCGTCGTGCAGTTCGCGGTGGGCGTTGACCTCGTCGAAGTGGTGCTCGGCCCATTCCTTCACGGAGCTGAGCAGGCGGCCGAGGTTGCTGCCGAGTTCGGTGAGCCGGTAGTCGACGCGGACGGGCACGGTGGGCGTGACGGTGCGGGCGACGAGGCCGTCGCGCTCCAGGGAGCGCAGGGTCTGGGTGAGCATCTTCTGGCTGACGCCGGGGATCTTGCGGCCGAGCTCGCTGTAGCGCATGGTCCGGTCCTCGGCCTGGCCGAGTGCGCTGACGATGAGGCCGACCCACTTGTCGCTGATGCGGGCCAGGAGCTGGCTGGTGGGGCACTCCTTGAGGAAGGCGTCGTAGGCGGTGCGGGCCTCTTCGCGCTGGGCTTCGGCGGTGCGGGTGGCCATGGGTGCCCCACTTCCGGGTCGGGTACGCACTCCGGAGTACGTACTTACGATTCGACAGTAACTCTCCCTAGGTTAGTTCTCACCAGGAACGAGCAGACCCACGGAAGAGGCGATGACGATGAGCACCACCAGCACCAGCACCAGCAGCGTGAAGACGATGGCGGCGGCGGTGGCCGAGGGCTTCGGCGGGCCCGAGCGGATCGAGGTCGTACGGGTGCCGGTCCCGCGGCCGGGCGCCGGGCAGGTCCGGGTACGGGTCCGGGCGGCCGGCCTGAACCCGGTCGACGGTGCGGTACGGGCCGGGGTCTTCGGCGGCGAGGGGCAGCGGCTCGGCTTCGGCTGGGACGTGGCGGGCGAGATCGACGAGCTCGGCGCGGAGGTGAGCGGCTGGGCGGTCGCCGACCGGGTGGTCGGCCTGCACCACGGGACGGTCAAGCCGCTCGGTACGCACGCGGAGTACGTGGTGCTCGACGCGTCGGCGCTGGCTCCGGCCCCCGCGACCGTGGACGAGGTGACGGCGGCCGCGCTGCCGCTGAGCGGGCTGACCGCCGCCCGGGCGGTGGACCTGCTGGAGCTCCCGGCCGGATCATCGGTGCTGGTCACGGGCGCGGCGGGAGCGGTCGGCGGACTCGCGGTGCAGCTGGCGGCGCGGGCCGGCCACGTGGTGACGGCGCTGGCGGGAGCCGGTGACGAGGAACTCGTACGGTCCCTGGGCGCGGCCCATTTCGTCCCGCGCGGCTCGGCTCCGCAGGCGGCCGTGGACGGGGTCGTGGACACGGCGGTGCTCGGCGGGCCGGCCCTGGCCTTCGTCCGCGACGGCGGCTCCTACGTCGGCCTGATCCCCGGCGCGGCCCCGGCGGCGGAGCGGGGCGTGCGCGTGGTGGAACAGGAGGTGGCGGCGGACGGTGCGCACCTGGCCCGGCTGGTGACGCTGGTCGACGCGGGGGAGCTGGCGCTCAGGGTGGCGCGCACCTTCCCCCTGGCGGAGGCCCCGAAGGCGCACGCCCACCTCGCGGACCCGGGCACGCGCGGCCGCATCGTCCTGACGGCCTGAGCCGTCGTCCCGGCGGGCGGAGCTGCGGCCCGGCCCACGCCCCGACCGGCGGCCGGTCCCACGGCGGGGCCTACGGCCAGGGCTCGCCCTACGGCCAGACCAGGCAGTACGGCTGGTGCCCCGCCTCGTGGAGGCGATGGCTGAAATCCTGCCACTCGTGGAGCAGCTGGTAGACGTTGAAGGCGTCGCGGGGGCCGCCGCGGTCGGGGACCGTGGACCAGATGAAGGCGGCGGCGCCGACGGATTCCTCGCCGATGCCGCGCAGCGGGTCGACGACGGTCATCGGGAGTTTCACGACGGCGTAGTCGGGGTGGAGGACGACGAGCTCCAGCGGGGGCACCTTGTGCAGGGGTATGCCCTCGATGCCGGTGAGGACCATCGCGGCGACGGTCTCCGGCTTGATCTTGGTGAACATGCCGCCCATGCCGAGCTCGTCACCGCCGAGCTCCTCGGGCCGCATCGTCACGGGGACGCGCGCGGCCGTGGCACCGTCGGGGGCGCCGAAGTACTTGTAGGTCACGCCCATGCCGCGGCCCCTGGGGAGGCCGTCGGGGTCCTGTGTGGGGCCCGGTACGTGTTCTGCCGCGTCCGTGGCACGGCGGCGGTGCTTGCCGCGGCGACGTTCCCGGGCGCGCTGCGGGTCCAGGCCGTCCGTGCCCTCGCCCGGTCCACCACCGCGTTGCATATCTCCACCCGACGTGTCTTGCCTGCCCCGGCCCCGTGGCCCCCGCCACGCAGCCTGATCATCATGGCAGTGACCTCCCCCGGGGTGGCGCGGTGAAACGCCCGTCCGCAAGTCAGTCGCGGCCTCTGAGACCATGGCTGGTGTGAGCTACCCGTACCCGTATGAAGCCAAAGTCTCGCAGACTCTCTTTGACCGCGCGTCCCTCGTGACGCCTGGCGGCGTGAACTCCCCTGTGCGCGCCTTCCGCGCCGTGGGCGGAACGCCCAGGTTCATGGTGTCCGGTACCGGTCCGTACCTGACCGATGCCGACGGGCGCGAGTACGTCGACCTGGTCTGCTCGTGGGGGCCGATGATTCTCGGCCACGCCCACCCGGCCGTGGTGGAGGCCATCCAGGCCGCCGTCGTCCGCGGCACCTCCTTCGGTACCCCCGGCGAGGGGGAGGTCGCGCTCGCCGAGGAGATCGTCGCGCGCATCGCCCCCGTGGAGCAGGTCCGTCTGGTGTCCTCCGGGACCGAGGCGACCATGTCCGCGATCCGCCTCGCGCGCGGGTTCACCGGCCGCGCCAAGATCGTGAAGTTCGCCGGCTGCTACCACGGGCACGTGGACGCGCTGCTGGCCGCCGCGGGCTCCGGGCTCGCGACCTTCGCGCTGCCGGACACCCCCGGGGTGACGGGCGCGCAGGCCGGGGACACGATCGTGCTCCCCTACAACGACCTCGAAGCGGTGCGGGCGGCGTTCGCCGCGCACCCGGGCGAGATCGCCTGTGTGATCACCGAGGCCGCGCCCGGCAACATGGGCGTCGTGACCCCGGGGGAGGGCTTCAACCAGGGGCTCGCCGACCTGTGCCGGGCGAACGGCGCCCTGTACATCTCCGACGAGGTCATGACGGGTTTCCGTACCTCGCGCGCCGGCTGGTACGGCGTGGACGGGGTGGAGCCCGACCTGATGACCTTCGGCAAGGTCATGGGCGGCGGCTTCCCGGCGGCGGCGTTCGGCGGCCGGGCGGACGTCATGGGCCACCTGGCGCCCGTGGGTCCCGTCTACCAGGCGGGCACGCTGTCCGGTAACCCGATCGCGACGGCCGCCGGTCTGGCGCAGCTGCGGCTGCTGGACGAGGCGGCGTACGAGAAGGTCGACGCGGTGTCGCTCCAGATCCAGGGGCTGGTGACGGAGGCGCTCACCAAGGAGGGTGTCGCGCACCGGCTGCAGACCGCCTCCAACATGTTCTCGGTGTTCTTCACCGAGGACGAGGTCCGCAACTACGACGACGCGAAGAAGCAGGAGGCCTTCCGCTTCAACGGCTTCTTCCACTCGATGCTGGCGCAGGGCGTCTACCTGCCGCCGTCGGCGTTCGAGTCGTGGTTCGTGTCCACCGCGCACGACGACAAGGCGATCGAGCGCATCGCGGCCGCCCTGCCGGCCGCCGCCCGGGCCGCCGCGGAGGCCACCGCATGAGCGCCGCAGCAGGAGCCGCAGCCGGAGCCGCCGGCGAGGGCAACGAGATCACCGTCGTCCACGTGGTCCGCCACGGCGAGGTGCACAACCCGGACGGGGTCCTCTACGGCCGCCGCGCCGGCTACCACCTCTCCGAGCTGGGCCGCGCGATGGCGGACCGGGTCGCGGAGCACCTGGAGAACCGGGACGTGACCCACGTCGTGGCCTCCCCGCTGGAGCGGGCCCAGGAGACGGCGGCGCCGATCGCCAAGTCGCACGGGCTGGACCTGGCGACCGACGGCCGTCTGATCGAGGCGGGCAACGTCTTCGAGGGCAAGACCTTCGGGGTCGGTGACGGCGCGCTGCGCAGGCCCGAGAACTGGAAGCACCTGACGAACCCGTTCAAGCCGTCCTGGGGCGAGCCGTACGTCGAGCAGGTCGTGCGGATGATGAGCGCGATCGAGACCGCGCGTGACGCGGCCCGCGGCCACGAGGCGGTGGCGGTCAGCCATCAGCTGCCGATCTGGATCGTACGGAGCTTCGCGGAGAAGCGGCGGCTGTGGCACGACCCGCGCCGCCGCCAGTGCACGCTGGCTTCGCTGACCTCGTTCACGTACCAGGGCGACACGCTGGTGTCGGTGGGCTACAGCGAGCCGGCCCGGGACCTGGTCCCGGCGCACCTCCTCGCGGGGGCGAAGCCGGTGAAGGGGAAGTCGAAGGCCTTCGGGGCGTAGTGCGATCCGGTTGCCACCGTCTCGGCACGGTGTGACCGGTTTCCGGGGGCGGCCCGCCGGGCCGCCCCCGGAGGCGTCTTCTCTGCCCAGCCGTGACCGCCTCACACGGTTCGCCGGATGTCTCTTTCTTCAAGATTCGCCCTAATTTCATACAAGTGGCTCGAAGTTGCCGTGTCGCCTCTGGACTTCGCTGGATTGTCCGTTTGTATGACTTTCCATGAGCAACATGCGCGGCTTCAGCCGAAGAGGAGTGCTCGGGGTCGGACTTGGGGCCGTCGCCGCGGCCGGCGTCGCCGGCTGCAGCGTCGGCGGACCGTCAGGCGCGGGCAACAGCGGAGCGGAGGGCCCCTCGGCCACCCCGGGGCCCGGCGACCCGTCCGGTCCGGTGGTCAAACGCATCGGCGACGGGTCCACCGCCGACACCGGGCCGCAGCCGCACCAGCCGGCCGCCCCCGTCCCCCTCCAGCCGGGCGAGACCCCGCCGCAGTTCGTGGTGTTCAGCTGGGACGGCGCGGGCGAGATCGGCAACGGGCTCTTCCCCCGCTTCCTCAAGCTCGCCAAGGACCACGGCGCGGCGATGACCTTCTTCCTCTCCGGCATCTACCTCCTGCCCGAGTCGAAGAAGGACCTCTACCGGCCGCCGAACAACCCCGTCGGCGCCTCCGACATCGGCTACCTCAAGGACGAGAACGTCCGCAACACCCTGAAGTACGTGCGCGAGGCCTGGCTCGACGGCCACGAAATAGGGACGCACTTCAACGGGCACTTCTGCGGCGGCTCGGGCTCGGTCGGCAGGTGGACCCCCGAGGACTGGCAGAGCGAGATCGACCAGGCCGTGTCCTTCGTCACCAACTGGCGCACCAACACCGGCTGGACCGACCTGGAGCCGCTGCCCTTCGACTACCGCAAGGAGCTCGTCGGCGCCCGCACCCCCTGCCTGCTCGGCCAGGACAACCTGCTGCCGGCCGCCCAGAAGCTGGGCTGGCGCTACGACTCCAGCTCCCCCGGCGGCCTCCAGCAGTGGCCGGTCAAGCGCGGCGGCCTGTGGGACCTGCCGCTGCAGTCGCTGCCGTTCCCCGGGCACTCCTTCGAGGTGCTGTCGATGGACTACAACATCCTCGCGAACCAGTCCAAGAACACCACCAAGGGCGTCCCGTCCAACTACCCGGCCTGGCGCACCCAGGCCACCGCCGCCTACCTGGGCGGTTTCAGGCGGGCCTACGAGACCAACCGCGCACCCCTGTTCATCGGCAACCACTTCGAGGAGTGGAACGGCGGCATCTACATGGACGCCGTCGAGGAGTCCCTCAAGGGCATGGCGGACAAAAAGGACGTACGCCTCGTATCCTTCCGCCAGTTCACCGACTGGCTGGACGTCCAGGACCCCAAGGTGCTGGCCAAGCTGCGCACGCTCGGCCCCGGCCAGGCGCCGACCGATGGCTGGGGCACGTATCTCGCCACGGTCTGAGCCGCCCCCGGTCAGTACCTGACCAGCGGCTTAACAGACCCCCCGGGGGGCGCGGAAGATCCGCAAACCGCACATGCGAAACTTTTCACATGAGCCTTAGCCGCGCCCCCCGCCGCAGCCGCTCGACCAGCGGCCGCGCCATCCTGCTGACCGCGGTGACCCTCGCGAGCGCCCTGACCCTGACGGCGTGCAGCGACGAGGACGGCGGCAGCAAATCCTCCGGTTCCGCCGGCGGCAACTACGTGACGGGCTCCAGCGGCATCGCCACCGTCGCCAAGGCCGACCGCACCGAGGCCCCCAAGCTCGACGGGAAGACGGTGGACGGCAAGACGCTGGACACCACCACCCTCAAGGGCAAGGTCGTCGTCCTCAACGTCTGGGGCTCCTGGTGCCCGCCGTGCCGGGCCGAGGCCCCGTACTTCGCGAAGGTCGCCAAGGAGCTGGAGGCGGCCGGGCAGCCCGTGGCCTTCGTCGGCATCAACACCCGCGACAACACCGAGCAGAACGCGGCCTCCTTCGAAGAGACCTACGGGATCACCTACCCGAGCCTCTTCGACCCGGACGGCAAGCTGATGCTCCGGTTCCCCAAGGGCACGCTCAACCCGAACGCCATCCCCTCCACGCTCGTCCTCGACAAGGACGGCAAGATCGCCGCCCGCACCCTGGCCGCGGTCAACGAGGCGAAGCTGCGCTCGATGATCGACCCGCTCCTCGCGGAGAAGTGACCTCGTGGTCACCGCACTCTCCGCACTCGCAGGTCCCTCCGGACTCGCCGGGACCTCCGGGTTCTCCGACGTGGTCCTCGCCGCCGACGAGACCGTCAACACGACCGTCCTCAACGGCGGCCTGCTGCTGGCCCTGCCGATCGCCCTGTTCGCCGGGCTGATCTCCTTCTTCTCCCCCTGCGTGCTGCCGCTCGTCCCCGGCTACCTCTCCTACGTGACCGGCGTCGGCGGCGCCGACCTCGCCGAGGCCCGGCGCGGGCGGATGCTGGGCGGGGCGACCCTGTTCGTCCTCGGCTTCACGGCCGTGTTCACCTCGACCGGAGCCCTGTTCGGCTTCTTCGGGCGGACCCTGGACGCCAACAAGGACGTCATCTCCCAGGTCCTCGGCGGGCTGGTGATCCTGCTCGGCCTGTTCTTCATGGGCGCCATCCCCGGTCTGACGATGCGCGAGTTCCGCTTCCACAAGAAGCCGGCGGTCGGCCTGATCGGCGCGCCCGTGCTCGGCGTGCTCTTCGGCCTCGGCTGGACCCCCTGCATGGGCCCGACCCTCGCCGCCGTCGGCACCCTGTCCATCGAGCAGGCGACAGCGGGCCGCGGCGCGCTGCTGACCGTGGTCTTCTGCCTGGGACTGGGGCTGCCGTTCATCGCCACCGCGCTCGCCTTCCGCAAGGCGCTCGGCGCTTTCGGCTGGGTGAAGCAGCACTATGCGTGGGTGATGCGGATCGGTGGCGGCATGCTGATCCTGACCGGCCTGCTGCTCGTCACAGGAATGTGGAGCAGCATCGTCAGCGAAATGCAGAGCTGGACCAACGGCTTCACGGTGGGGATCTGAGGACTACACGGACATGAGTACGACCGACAAGGCGTCCACCGAGGCGCCGCACGATGCCCCTGAGTCCGCGGAGTCCCCGGATTCCGCTTCCGCCGAAGCCTCAGCCTCCGCTTCCGCCGAGGCCTCGGCCGAGGCGGCCGCCGGCGCGCAGCTGTCCACCGCCCCCCTGGAGGACGCCCCCGGCGGCCCCGTGGGCATCGGGGTGCTCGGCTGGGCCCGCTGGTTCTGGCGGCAGCTCACCTCCATGCGGGTGGCGCTGATCCTGCTCTTCCTGCTGTCCCTGGCGTCGATCCCGGGCTCGCTCATCCCGCAGAACCAGGTCGACCTGATGAAGGTCGCCGCCTGGAAGAAGGAGCACCCGTCCTGGGTGACCGTCGCCGAGAAGCTCCAGCTCTTCGACGTCTACAGCTCGGTGTGGTTCTCCGCGATCTACCTGCTGCTGTTCATCTCGCTGATCGGCTGCATCCTGCCGCGCTCCTGGCAGTTCGTCGGGCAGCTCACCGGCCGGCCGCCGGCCGCGCCCAAGCGGCTCGACCGGATGCCCGCGTACACGACGTGGCGCACCGACTCCTCCCCGGACGAGGTGCTCGCCTCCGCGCAGGGCCTGCTCGGCCGCCGCCGCTTCCGTACGGAGGCCGGCAAGGGGTCGGTCTCCGCGGAGAAGGGCTACCTGCGCGAGGCCGGGAACCTGGCGTTCCACGTGGCGCTGATCGTCATGCTGATCGCCTTCGCCTGGGGCCAGTACTTCAAGTCCGAGGGCGGCAAGCTCGTCCTGCGCGGCAAGGGCTTCTCGAACACGCTGACCCAGTACGACGACTTCAAGTCGGGCAGCCTCTTCGACCCCGACGACCTGCCGCCCTTCTCCTTCACCCTGGACAAGTTCGACGCGACCTTCGAGCGGACGGGCCCGCAGAAGGGCACCCCGCGCGCCTTCAAGGCGTACGTCACCTTCAGCAACGGCGCGCACGGCAAGCCGGAGAAGCGCGAGATCCAGGTCAACAAGCCGCTGGAGGTGGACGGCTCCAAGGTCTACCTGCTCGGCCACGGCTACGCGCCGGTCATCTCGGTGACCGACTCCACCGGCAAGGTGATCTACAAGGACGCCGTGCCGATGCTGCCGCAGGACGGCAACCTCACCTCCACCGGCGCCGTCAAGGTCACCGACGGCTACAAGGACAAGGACGGCAAGGCGACGCAGCTCGGCTTCGCCGCGATGTTCGTGCCGACCTTCGCGGGCGCCGGGCAGGGCACGATGTTCTCGCAGTTCCCGGAGCTGGACTTCCCGGCGCTCGCGCTGAACGCCTGGCACGGAAGCCTCGGGGTGGACTCGGGCCTGCCGCAGAACGTGTACCAGCTGGACACCTCCAAGATGGAGCAGTTCAAGACCGAGGACGGCCAGCCGCTCGCCAAGCGGATGCTGCCCGGGGAGACGATGGAACTGCCCGGCGGCCAGGGCACCGTCAAGTTCGAGGGCATCGAGCGCTGGGCGACCTTCTCGATCACCCACCAGCCCGGCAGCGGTCTCGCGCTCGCGGGCGCCGTCGCCGCCATCCTGGGACTCGCGGGCTCCCTCTTCATCCAGCGCCGCCGGATCTGGGTGCGTGCGGTCCGCGGCAAGGACGGCGTGACCGTCGTCGAGATGGCGGGCCTCGGCCGCAGCGAGTCCGCCAGGCTCCCCGAGGAGCTGGGGGCGCTGGCCGGCGCGCTCCACGAGCAGGCGCCGAGCGCGGCGCCCGCGCCACCTGACGCCGGTCCCGAATCCGAACCCGCCCAGCCCGACCAGTCTGCCCAGCCTGCCGAAGAAGTCGAAGGGGAGCGCGCGTGATGCAGATCGCGGCCGCAGCCAACGAGAGTCTGGCTCACCTCAGCAACAACCTGATCTACGCGTCCATGGCGGTCTACACCCTCGCCTTCTTCGCCCACATCGCCGAGTGGATCTTCGGCAGCCGCAGCAAGGTGGCCCGTACGGCCGCCGCGCTCACCAACCCCGGGGCCGCGTCCGCCGCCAAGGCGGCGGCCCCCGCCGTCCAGGTGCGGGGCAAGGCCGGCACCGCCGTCCTCGACAAGCCCAAGGTGGTCACGCGCAGCGCCGCGGGCAGCCGTGACGTCCCGGACGGCCCCGGCGCGGCCGGCGGCACCGTCCAGGGCGACCTGTACGGGCGCATCGCGGTATCGCTGACCACCCTCGGGTTCCTCCTCGCGGCGGGCGGGGTCGTGGCCCGCGCGATGTCGGTGGAGCGGGCCCCCTGGGGCAACATGTACGAGTTCTCGATCACCTTCTCCACGGTGGCCGTCGGCGCGTACCTGCTGCTCCTGGTGCTGAAGAAGAACGTCCGCTGGCTCGGCCTGTTCCTGGTCACCACGGTCCTGCTCGACCTGGGCATCGCCACCACGGTGCTCTACACCGACAGCGACCAGCTGGTTCCCGCGCTGAAGTCGTACTGGCTGCTGATCCACGTCTCCACCGCGATCATCTGCGGTGCGGTCTTCTACATCGGCGCGGCCGGCGCGGTCATGTACCTCTTCCGCGACTCCTACGAGGCCAAGCTCGTGCGGGGCGGCAAGCCCGGCAAGTTCGCCACCTCGGTCATGGAGCGCTTCCCGTCGGCGGCCTCGCTCGACAAGTTCTCGTACCGCATCAACGCGGCCGTGTTCCCGCTGTGGACCTTCACGATCATCGCGGGCGCGATCTGGGCCGGCGACGCGTGGGGCCGCTACTGGGGCTGGGACCCCAAGGAGGTCTGGTCCTTCGTGACCTGGGTGGCGTACGCCTGCTACCTGCACGCCCGTGCCACGGCCGGCTGGAAGGGCCGCAAGGCCGCGTACCTCGCGCTCTTCGCGTTCGCCTGCTGGATCTGGAACTACTACGGCGTGAACATCCTGCTGAGCGGAAAGCACTCGTACGCGGGCGTCTAGTCGGTCGGACGGAACAGGAGGGGCCGGGCAGCCGAAAGGCGGCCCGGCCCCTCCGGCGTTCCCGCCACCCGCCGTCACCAGGAGGGGCGCAGCGGCGGGAGGGGGCCGTCCCCGTTCAGGGTGCGGACCAGGCGGCCCAGTTCGGTGCGCAGGGCGCCGAGGTCGACGCTGCCGTGGCCGAGTTCGGCCTCCAGCCCGTGCAGGACCCGGCCGGCGGCTCCCAGGTGGGCGCTCGCGGCCTCCGTCAGGACCACCAGCTTGCGGCGGCCGCCCTCGGGGTGGGGGGTGCGGCGCAGGTAGCCGCGCCGCTCCAGGTCGTCGACGAGCTGTCCGGCGGCCTGTTTGGTCACCCCGAGCCGTTCGGCGAGCTCGGTCGCGGTGGCGCCGGAGGGGCCCAGGGCCTGGAAGGCCATGCCGTGCAGGGGGCGCAGGCCGTCGGCGTACCCGGCTTCTTCGAGGCGGCGGGTGAACTCGCCGAGCAGGAGCTGGAAGCCGAGGCCGAGCAGGAAGGCCAGCTCGATGTCCGGTTCGGCGCCGTCCGGTTCGGCGTTCTCGTGGTTGGTCACGGAAACATGGTGACACAGGTGAGTCAAGCTGCTTTCCTCGTGTCTGTAAACCAGCTTGACTCACCTTCCCGGAGAAAGCGAAGGACCCGCCGTGCGCGTCATCACCCCGTCCCCCGACCACGTCATCACCACCCCCAACGCGACCATGACCGGCTTCGCCTCCCCCGGCCGGGGCAGCGCCGAGCTGAGCACCTGGCACGCCGCCATCCCCGCCGGGGTCACCGGCCCCGAGCACTCCGTCAGCCGCGAGCAGGTCTGGACGGTCACCGCCGGAGCCCTGGACGTCACCTGCGGCGGCCGCACCGAGAAGGTCGCCGCAGGTGAAGCCGTGGTGCTACCCCCGGACGTCCTGCGCCACGTCCACGCCCTGGCGGACACCGAGGTGTACGTCGCCATGCGCTGCGACGGGCTCGTCTCCGTCCCCGGCACCGAGGGCGCCCGGCCCCTGCCCTGGGCGGTGTGAGCCCCGGCGGGCCCCCGGCAGGCTGACGGCCGCGGCCACCAGTACCGCCGCGAACGGCACGAGCAGCGCCGCCCGGTACCCGTCCAGGGGCTCGGCGGCGCCGGCCGCCACCCCCGTCACCCCGGCCAGCCCGAGCGCCGCGCCGAACTGGAACGCCGTGTAGAGGAGCCCGCCCGCCAGGCCCTGCTCCTCCTCCGCGACTCCCTCGGTGGCGACGATGGTCAGCGGCCCGTAGACCAGGGCGAAGGCCAGCCCGAGCACGATCAGGCTCGGCAGCATGAGCAGGTAGGACCAGTCGGCGCCCAGCGGCAGGAACAGCCCGTACGCCAGCGCCGCCAGCAGCAGCCCGGCGAAGATCAGCCGGCCGTTCCCGTACCGCGCCACCAGCCTGGGCACGACGGTCGGCGAGAGGACCGCGTCGATCCCGATCACCAGCATCGCCAGGCTCGTCTGGAGGGTGGACCAGCCGCGCAGCTCCTGGAGGTAGAGCACCACCAGGAACTGGAAGCCGAAGAACGCCGCCGAGAACAGCAGCGCCGCCGCGTTGGCCCGCAGCAGCCCGGGCGAGCGCAGGATGCCGAGCCGCACCAGGGGCTCGGCCGTGCGCCGCTCGACCAGGACGAAGGCCCCGAGCAGCGCCAGCCCCGCCACCGCCGGCAGCGCCGCGAGCTCCTCCACACCGAGGACCAGCAGCACGACGCCCGCGGTCACGAGCAGCCCGCCCCACACGTCGATCCGGCCCCGCTCGCGCAGTGCGGCCGGCGCCTCCTTCGGTACGAAGGCCAGGGCGCCCGCCAGGATCAGCGCGGCCAGCGCCACGGGAGCGAAGAACACCCAGCGCCAGCCCACCGCGGCGAGCAGCCCGCCCGCGACCAGCCCGACGGAGAACCCGGCGGCGGCCGTGCCCGAGTACACCAGCAGCGCCTTCTCGCGCTGCGGCCCCTCGTCGAAGCCGGTGGTGATGATGGACAGGCCCGCCGGGGTCATGAAGGCGGCGGCGACCCCGGTCACGAAGCGGGCGGCGATCAGCTGCCAGCCCTCGGTGGCGAGCCCGCCGAGCCCGGAGAAGAGCAGGAACACCGTCAGCCAGCCGATGAACATCCGGCGGCGTCCGAAGAGGTCGGCCGCGCGGCCGCCGAGCAGCATGAAGCCGCCGTAGCCGAGCACGTAGGCGCTCATCACCCACTGGAGCGTGCCGGTTTCGAGGCCGAGGTCGGCGCGGATGGAGGGCAGGGCCACGTTCAGCATCGCGACGTCGATGCCTTCGAGGAAGATGGCGCCGCACAGGACGAGCAGGACGCCGAGCCGGCGCCCGCGGATGGTTTCCGTGGTTTCCATGAACAGACCTCGCAGGACGGAGGGAAGGAGGGAGGGAAGAGGGAGGGAGGAGCGGAAAGTTGCCGGCTCAACCACCCTCGCCCGCCACCCGCACGGGAACAACGGCGAAGATCTCAACGTTCGTTCAGCCATGCTTACCGATCGCGATGAGCTGGACTGCTTCCTGATCCTGGCCGAAGAACTGCACTTCGGCCGCACCGCCGAGCGCATGCTGCTCTCCCGGGCCCGCGTCAGCCAGCTCGTGCAGCGGCTCGAACGCCGCGTCGGCGCCCGGCTCTTCCTGCGCACGAGCCGCAGCGTCGCCCTCACCTCGCTCGGCGCCCAGCTCCGCGCCGACCTCGAACCCCACCACCGCGGCATCGCCGCCGCCCTGGACCGGGCCGCGGCCACGGCCCGTACCGCCGACGGGGTGCTGCACGTCGGCTTCACCACCCCGCCCGCCGGCGAGCTCGTCCTGCGCACCGCGCAGGCCCTGCGCACCACGCACCCCGGCATCAGCGTCGAGGTGTGCGAGGTGCCGCTCTCCGACCCGTACGGGCAACTGCGCGGCGGGGCCTTCGACGTGGCCTTCGCCGAGTTCCCGGTCCGCGAACCCGATCTGGGTGAGGGGCCGACCCTGTTCACCGAGGCCCGGGCGCTGGCCGTGGCCGACGGGCATCCGCTGGCCGCGCGGGACTCCGTGACGCTGGAGGAACTGGCGGGGGTCGCGCTGCTGTCCGTGGCCGGGGACCTGCCCGCCCACCTGCGCGAACACCAGGCCCCCGCACGCACCCCGGGCGGTCGGCCGATCCGGCGCGGCCCCGAGGTCACGAACCTGCAGGAGGCGCTGATGATGGTCGCGGCGGGCCGGGGCGCCCTGCTGACCTCGGCCCACGCCGCGGCCTACCACGCCCGCCCGGGCGTCACCCACGTGCCCGTCGCCGACGCCGAACCGGTCGGCTACGGCCTGGTCTGGCGCGCGGGCGAGGACACCGGCGCCGTACGCGCCTTCGCGCAGGCGGCACAGCGCACGGCGACGGCCCGCCACGAGATGCCCGCCTGAGGCATCCTTGGGCTACGTGATCACCGCGAATGCCCCCATACCGCCCGCACGGCCCGTTCCCCGCCCGCGAAGGCTGCTGTGTTCCCTCCTGGCGATGGGGACGGGAGCGGCCACGGTCCTGACCGGGATCTGGCTGGTCCTCGTACCGGTGCGCGAGGACCGCGCCGCGGCCCGCGCGTACGACGCGGCGACCACGTGCGTGCCCGGCACCGCGCGGGAGCGGGCGGGCGACTGCCTGAGCGCGGTCCCGGCGGTGCTGGAGCGCATCCGCGAGGAGGGCAACCGAAACCCGGCCACCTACCTGGTGGTCGCGCGGGCGGACGGATCCCGGGAGGACGTCCGGCTGGCAGGCAGCAGCGGTGCCCGGCACACGCGGCCCGGCACCGCACTGCTGCTGGTCGGCTGGCGCGGTCAGATCCGGTACGTCGACTACGACCACCGCGCCGCCGGGTCGGGCGCCGCGGGATCAGGTGCCGCAGGATCAGGTGCCGCGGGGTCGCCCGCCGCCGCGCCGCCCACCGGCGAGGGGCCCCGGCCCTCGTCCCTGCTCACCGACCACGATCCGCACACCGCCCACCAGACCCCGCTCGCCTGGGCCCTGGGTCTGGTCCCCGTCGGCGCCGCCCTGGTGTGGGGCGGGATCTGGTACGCCTGGGTGTCCTCGTACTCCCGCCGCCGCAGCCCCTGGCAGCTGTGGATGCCCCTCAGCGGTCTGCTGGCCCTCGCGGCCTTCACGGCACCCTGCGCCCTGATCTTCGACGGCGTCCGGGAGCCGCTGCGCTGGGCGGGCATCGTGACCGCCGTCGTGACGGCGATCACGGCCGTCTGCTGTCTGCGCGAGGCCCGGCGCGGCTCCGACACGATCGACGTGGTGCCGTGTGCGGACGAGAAGGTGCGGATCTTCCCGGGCCACCTGCTCGGCGACACCGCCGGGCCGGCAGGCACCCGCCGCCACACCCACATCGTGGCGGGGCCGGGGGTCCTGGAGTTCACCACCGACCCCAGCGGCAGGCTGCGCGGCACGCCGCTGCCGCCGGGCCTGGTGCTGGAGCGGGTCCGCCACCAGTACGCCACGGACCCCGGGCGCGAGGTCCGGGGATCGAAGTACGAGATCTACTACGTCGCCCAGTGCCGCGACGGCGACGAGGAAGTGCTCATCGCCGTCGAGCGGCGCCACATGCCGTGGCTGGTCGGCGCACTGACCCCGTAGGGCCGCCCCCCCTCGTCGCTACTCCTTGTCCTTCCCGTTCTCCTTCTCGTCCCGCTCCTCGCGCAGGGACTTCAGGAACTCCGGGTTGTCGTCGGGGGCCACCCAGGTGCGGCGGCCCTGCCGGGTCCGGCCGGCGCCGCCGGGCACCCGCTTCTTGCCCGCGAACAGCCACACCACCGGACCCACGATCGAGAAGAGCAGGATGATCAGGACCCAGACGACCTTCGGAAGGTGCTTGACCTCTTCCTCGGGCGTGTTCAGGCAGTCGATGAAGGTGTAGATGGTCAGCGCGATGATCAGCAGGAACGGCAGATAGCGCAGCACGGTGTGGGACCGACCCCCAGAAGAACGGCGCGGACCGGACAGGTCCGCAGTGGACTCCTCCAGGGTAGAGGCCCCGCCGCGCTCCGGGCTCTGAGCGGGGATGCCACAATTGCGGCTATGGCTTACGACGATCTCCGCTCGCTGCTCCGGGCTCTGGAGCGGGAGGGCGACCTCAAGCGCATCAAGGCCGAAGTGGACCCGTACCTAGAGGTCGGGGAGATCGTCGACAGAGTGAACAAGGCGGGCGGACCCGCGCTGCTCTTCGAGAACGTCAAGGGCTCGGCGATGCCGCTGGCCATGAACGTCTTCGGGACCGACCGGCGGCTGCTGAAGGCGCTGGGGCTGAAGTCCTACGCCGAGATCAGCGAGAAGATCGGCGGGCTGCTCAAGCCGGAGCTGCCCCAGGGCTTCATCGGTGTCCGCGAGGCCTTCGGGAAGCTCGGCTCGATGGTGCACGTGCCGCCGAAGAAGGTGAAGGGCGAGTCCGCGCCCGTCCAGGAGGTCGTCCTCACCGGGGACGACGTGGACCTGGACCAGCTGCCGGCCCTCTTCACCTGGCCCAAGGACGGCGGGTCCTTCTTCAACCTCGGCCTGACGCACACCAAGCACCCGGAGACGGGCGTGCGCAACCTCGGCCTGTACCGCCTCCAGCGCCACGACAAGCGCACCATCGGCATGCACTGGCAGATCCACAAGGACAGCCGCAACCACTACGCGGTGGCCGCGGCCCGCGGTGAGCGGCTGCCCGTCGCGATCGCCTTCGGCTGCCCGCCGGCCGTGACGTACGCGTCGACCGCGCCGCTGCCGGGCGACATCGACGAGTACCTCTTCGCCGGGTTCGTGGCGGGCAAGCGGATCGAGATGGTGGACTGCAAGACGGTCCCGCTCCAGGTCCCGGCCCACGCCGAGGTGGTCATCGAGGGCTGGCT
The DNA here is from genome assembly GCF_042722885.1 of Streptomyces sp. NPDC058401. NCBI lineage: Bacteria > Bacillati > Actinomycetota > Actinomycetes > Kitasatosporales > Streptomycetaceae > Streptomyces > Streptomyces sp. NPDC058401. The sequence goes on along the minus strand of NZ_JBHXKA010000020.1, from coordinate 59,041 downwards.
GGAGCCCGGGGAGACGCTGCCGGAAGGTCCCTTCGGCGACCACACCGGCTTCTACACCCCGCAGGAACCGTTCCCCGCGCTGACGATCGACTGCGTGACGATGCGCAAGCGTCCGCTGATCCAGTCGATCGTCGTCGGCCGGCCGCCGACGGAGGACGGGCCGCTGGGCCGCGCGACGGAACGCTTCTTCCTGCCGCTCCTCAAGATCATCGTGCCGGACATCGTGGACTACCACCTCCCCGAGTCGGGCGGCTTCCACAACTGCGCGATCGTCTCGATCGACAAGAAGTACCCGAAGCACGCGCAGAAGGTCATGCACGCCATCTGGGGCGCGCACATGATGTCGCTGACCAAGCTGATCATCGTGGTGGACAAGGACTGCGACGTCCACGACCTCCACGAGGTCTCCTGGCGGGCGCTCGGCAATACGGACTACTCCCGCGACCTCACCGTCGTGGAGGGCCCGGTGGACCACCTGGACCACGCCTCCTACCAGCAGTTCTGGGGCGGCAAGGCGGGCATCGACGCCACGAAGAAGCTCCCGACGGAGGGTTACACCCGGGACGGCGGCTGGCCTGACATGGTCGAGTCCGACCCGGCGACCGCCGCACTGGTGGACAGCCGCTGGAAGGAGTACGGACTGTGAGCGACATCGAGACGGGTGGCCCCGCCCTCTTCATCGGCACGGACACGGTCTACGTGGCCCTGGTCCGCCCGGAACTCGACCCGTCGGACCCGGGCGTCCGCGAGGCCGCAGAACAGGCGGGCGTGACGCCCGAGGAGTTCGCGGGACCCGGCAACGTCTGGGCGCTGATGCTCGACGAGGACGGCGAGGGCGACGGCTTCGAGCTGCCCGGCGCGCGGGACATCGAGGCCGACGAGTTCGCGGAGCAGCTCCAGCGGGCCATGGTCGCCGGCGAGCCGTTCACCGCCGAGGCCGGGAACTTCCTGCGCCTGGAGGCGACCCCGTCCCCCACCACCTGGCAGGTGACGGCCCACGTCACCCCGCCCGAGGGCCACGACACGGGCCCGTGGACCCTGGAGCTCGGCACCCTCCCCACGGCGGACCTGCTGGCCGACCTCGAAGACTTCCGGAGATCCCTCGCATGATGACGACCGCCGACGAACTGCTCGGCTCGTCCGGCCCGGCGCCGCAGCCGGTCGGCAAGGTGAAGGCCTTCCTGCGGCTCGTGATGATCGAGCACTCGGTCTTCGCGCTGCCCTTCGCCTACATCGCCGCGCTCACCGCCATGTTCACGCTCGACGAGCGGATGCACTGGACGAAGCTGCTGCTCGTCACCGTCTGCATGGTGGGGCTGCGGACCTTCGCGATGGCCGCCAACCGGATCATCGACCGGGAGATCGACGCGCGGAACCCGCGGACCGCCGGGCGCGAGCTGGTGACGGGCGCCGTCTCGGTCCGCTCCGCGTGGACCGGCGCCGGGATCGCGCTGGCCGTGTTCCTCGGCTCGGCGGCGCTGCTGAACCCGCTCTGCCTGATGCTGGCGCCGATCGCCGTGGTGCCGATGGTGGTGTACCCGTACGGGAAGCGGTTCACGAACTTCCCGCACGCCATCCTCGGCATCGCCCAGGCGATGGGCCCGGTCGGGGCCTGGATCGCCATCACCGGCGAATGGTCCTGGGACGCGGTGATCCTGGGCCTCGCGGTGGGCGTGTGGATCGGCGGCTTCGACCTGATCTTCGCCTGCCAGGACGTGGCCGCGGACCGCGCGGAGGGCGTCAAGTCCGTCCCGGCCCGCTTCGGCATCCCGGCCGCCCTGTGGGGCGCGCGCGGCGCACACGTCGTGACCACGGGCCTGCTGGCCTGGTACGCGGTGGCGACGGACGCGGGCTGGCCGTTCTGGCTCGGCCTGCTGATCGTCGTGGCCGCCTTCGTCTACGAGCACACCATCGTCACGCCCCACGACCTGTCCCGCCTGAACCGCGCCTTCTTCACGGTGAACGGCTTCATCGGGATGGCCCTGTTCGTGTGCGCGCTGGCGGACCTGGTGGCGCGGGGGCTGTCGCTGTAACCCGGACGGGTGGCCGTACGCCCGATCCGGCGGATCGACAGCCGCAGGGGGCGCTAGCCTCCGGCCATGACCAGGCCGGAGAACGACCACCCGCCCTCGCGGCTCAGCCGGTTCGAGGGCATGTTTCCCGGCCACCGGACGGAGATCGTCGAGGGGCCGTCGTGCTGACGCCGCTGAGGCCGACGGACGGCGCCACGGTCTACGCCCTGTGGAACGCACTGGCAACGCAGCTGACGGACCATTGGGGCTTCCTCAGCGACGTGGCCGTCCCCTTCGACGGCTACCGGGGGCGCGACGTGTTCCCGTACGGGGTGACGGTCGTGGTGGAGACCCGGATCGGGAGGGTCTGCGTGGACACGGCCGGACTGCCCGTGGACCCCGGGGCGCGCGCCTAGACCGCCACCTCCGGCCGGGGCCTGGCCGCCGCGGCGACCGCTGCGCCGGCCAGGAGGCCGAAGAGGTGGGCCTGCCAGCTGACCACCGAGTCCGTGGGGAGGGCGCCGGCCAGGAAGGTCGTGCCCCAGACGGCGGCGATGACTACGGCGACCGCCACGCCGAGGGGGCTGCGTTCCACGAAGCCGCGGACCAGCAGGTAGCCGAAGAGGCCGAAGATCAGGCCCGAGGCGCCCGCCGTGATGGTGTGGGGCGGGGAGATCAGCCAGACGGCGAAGCCGTCGGCCAGGACGATGGCCGCGCAGACGGCCAGGAAGCGGCCGATGCCGCTCAGTGCGGTGACGAAGCCGAGGACCAGCAGCGGGATGCTGTTGGAGGCCACGTGGTCGAAGCCGAAGTGCAGGAAGGGCGCCAGGGGGATCCCGCTGAGGCCGTCGGCCTCCCGCGCGGTGATCCCGTAGGAGTCGAGCGCGTGGCCGGTGGCGTAGTCGACGGCCTCGATCAGCCACAGCAGTGCCACCCAGCCCAGCATCAGCTTCGCGGCGGCCACGGCCCGGCCGGTGCGGCTCCAGGCGAAGGAACCCGTACGACCTGTACGGCCCGTACGCCCCGTACCGCCCGGGTGTGTGCCGCTTCCGCTCATGCCGACCCCTCCGCCGTGTCCACCCCTTGAACGTGCGGACACCTTAGCCAGTGCCCGTCGGCGGTGGCCGGATAGTCTCGGAGGTATGACTGAGGGCAAGCGCACCCCGTGGGTGGTCGGGGTTTCGGGGGCGTCCGGGACGCCGTACGCGGCCGCGGTGATCCGCGGGCTGCTGGCGGCGGGCGAGAGCGTGGACCTGGTGGTGAGCCGGGCGTCCAGGCTGACCCTGCTGGACGAGACCGGGATCGCCTTCCGCGACGCGCACTGGCGGGAAGACCTGGGGGAGTGGCTGGAACGGGGAGCCGACGGCAAGCCCGGAACCTTCGCGCGCCCGGATCTGGACGGCGTGCGCCACTGGGCGGCCGGGGACCTGGCGGCCGGACCGAGCAGCGGCTCGTACCCCGCCAAGGGGATGCTGATCGTGCCCGCGTCCACGGCGTGCGTGGCCGGGGTGGCGCTCGGGCTGTCGAAGGACCTGCTCCAGCGGGTCGCGAGCGTGACGCTCAAGGAGCGGCGCCGGCTGGTGGTGACGGTGCGGGAGACCCCGCTGAGCGGGCAGACGCTGAAGCATCTGGTGAGCCTGGACGAGGCGGGCGCAGTGGTGCTGCCCGCCTCTCCGGCGTTCTACGCGGGTGCGACGCACATCCAGGATCTGGTGGACTTCGTCGCGGGGCGGGTGCTCGACGCGGCAGGGGTGCCGCACGGGCTGTACCGCCGGTGGGAAGGGGAGCTCGGAGGCTCCCGGTCCCGTGGGTCGGGCGGTGGCGCTTAGCGCTTCTTGGCGCGCCCCGGCTTGCGCATCTTGTCAGCTACATGACGGCGCTGCGCGGCGACGGGCTGGTCGGTGCGGGATCGGTTGGCCAGCTCCTGGAGCTGTCGCATGTGCGCGTAGGCCATCTCGATCGTGTACACGGTGAACCACTCCTGAAAATTGTCAGATCGTCGTTGATCTGTTGAAAGATTCACAGGGTGTCGACCCTGTGTGCCTTTGATTCTATACGTAAACTTGAGGGAATGCCGAATAATGGAAGGTTCCAGGTACATGGACGCGGTGGACAAGCAGCTCATCCAGGCACTTCGTGAGAACGGACGCGCCTCGTACGCCGAGCTGGGCCGGCTCGTGGGCCTCTCCGGCCCCAGCGTCACCGACCGGATCAACCGGCTGGAGACGGCCGGAGTCATCACCGGCTACCGCGCGACCGTGGACGCGGCCTCGCTCGGCCTCGGCGTCACGGCACTGATCGGGATCTCGCTCTCCGACGCCGCGGACCACGAGGACGTGGCCCGCCGGCTGCGTGACCTCTCGGAGATCGAGGACTGCTGGTTCATCGCCGGCGACGACTCGTACATGCTCAAGGTCCGGGCCGGGGACGTGGACGGGCTGGAGCGGATCATCCGCAAGCTCTCCGGCACCAAGGGCGTCTCGCGCACCCGTACGACGATCGTGCTCTCCACCAAGTGGGAGAACCGGGTCGGGGGCCTGCCGGAAGAAGCCTGAGGGCGCTGAGAGTACGGTTGGGGCGCGGTTGTGGGGTGCACGTACGGCACACGTACCGCGCCGCGGACCGCGCAGGGCGGGCATCGGGGACAGAGGACAGAGGAGAGGACCGGCATGGACGCTGGGCTCAAGCGTGAGCTGGAGGACAAGGTTCGCTCCGGCGAGCGGCTGACCCGTGAGGACGGCATCGCCCTCTACGAGTCGGACGACCTGGCCTGGCTCGGCGGCCTCGCCCACGAGGTGCGCATGCGCAAGAACGGCGACGTCGTCCACTTCAACGTCAACCGTCACCTCAACATGACGAACGTGTGCACGGCCTCGTGCGCGTACTGCTCGTTCCAGCGCAAGCCGGGCGAGAAGGACGCGTACACGATGCGCATCGAGGAAGCCGTCCGCCTGGCCAAGACCATGGAGGGCGAGAACCTCACCGAGCTGCACATCGTCAACGGCCTGCACCCCAGCCTGCCGTGGCGGTACTACCCGCGCTCGCTCTCCGCGCTGAAGGAGGCGCTGCCGAACGTCTCGCTGAAGGCGTTCACGGCCACCGAGATCCACCACTTCGAGACGATCTCCGGGCTGTCGGCCTCCGACATCCTGGACGAGCTGATCGAGGCCGGCCTGGAGTCCCTCACCGGCGGCGGCGCGGAGATCTTCGACTGGGAGGTCCGCCAGCACATCGTCGACCACAACACCCACTGGGAAGACTGGTCGCGCATCCACCGCCTCGCGCACTCCAAGGGCCTCAAGACCCCGGCGACGATGCTCTACGGGCACATCGAGGAGCCGCGCCACCGCGTGGACCACGTACTGCGGCTGCGCGAACTGCAGGACGAGACCGGCGGGTTCCAGGTCTTCATCCCGCTGCGCTACCAGCACGACTTCGTGGACATGAAGGACGGCAAGGTCCGCAACAAGCTCCAGGCGCGCACGACGATGGCGACGGGCGCCGAGGCGCTGAAGACCTTCGCGGTCTCCCGCCTGCTCTTCGACAACGTCCCGCACGTGAAGGTGTTCTGGGTGATGCACGGCGTGCAGACGGCGCAGCTCGCCCTCCAGCACGGTGCGGACGACATGGACGGCTCGGTCGTCGAGTACAAGATCACGCACGACGCCGACAACTACGGCACCCCGAACAAGCTGGGCCGCGAAGACCTGCTGGAACTGATCCGCGAGGCGGGCTTCCGCCCGGTCGAGCGCAACACGCGCTACGAGATCATCCGCGAGTACCCCGGCCCGGACACGGAGCTCCGCGAGACCCCGCAGGCGATGCGGGTCTGACGGCCTGCCCGTCGATGGTCTGATGCTCCGGGCCCCGGTCCCCCTCGTGTGGGGGGCCGGGGCCCTTTGCGCGGCCGGTGAGGTAATAGCTAACCTAGCTCAATGACCCTTACTCTTACCTTCACCTTCGATCCGGTCATCGACCCCGTCATCGACCCCGTCCTCGCCCCCGCCCTGGCCGAAGACTTCGCCGTGCTCTGGGCCGACGTCTCCAACGCCGGCGGCGCGGTGGGCTTCGTACCGCCCGTCGCCATCGAGGACGTGCGGGCCGAGGTCGCCAAGCACCTCGCCGCGGTCGCCGAGGGCCGCAGCCGCCTGCTCGTCGGGCGCGACGCCGCCGGCCGGGTGCGGGCCACCGCCGTCCTCGCCCCCAACCAGCACCGGCTGCAGAAGCACTGGGTCTGGGCCTACACCGTCATGGTCGACCCCGCCCTCCAGGGCCGCGGCGCCGGCCGCGCACTGATGGAGGCCGTCGCGGACGCCGCCCGCACGATGGAGGGCATCGAGGCGATCCGCCTCGGCTGCCGCGGCGGGCTGGGCCTGGAGCACTTCTACGCAGCCTGCGGCTACAAGGAGGTCGGCCGCGTCCCCGGCGCGATCCGGGTGGGCCCGGGGGACGACCGCGACGACATCACGATGCTGCTGCCGCTGGGGTGACGGTGCGGTCGCCCCGGGTCCGGCGCTGCGACCGGTGCCCGTCAATGACCCCCGGCGCCCGTGCGCGTAGGCCCGACGTGCTTCACTGGACGGGCACGAAACCGACCTAGGCGACACCTAGACGACACAGAGAGCAGGGGTCACCGTGTCCCTCAAGCCGAGCGCGACGATCCGTTACACCGCGATGCGCCTGGGGATCTTCGTCGGGTGCCTCGTCCTCGTCGCCGGTCTGGTCCGGCTGGGCTGGGTGCCCTCCGGTCTCGGGGACGCCAACCCCGCCTGGGTCGTGCTGCTCGCCCTGGTGCTCTCCGCGCCGCTCTCCTTCGTACTGCTGCGCAAGCAGCGCGACGAGATGTCCGCGACCATCGCCGGACGCGTCGCGGGCGCGAAGGACAAGCTCGCCGCGAACCGCAGCCAGGAGGACGACGCGGTCGACGAGGCCGCGCGCGCCCGCTAGTACGGCTGGTCCCGCTCCCTGCGGAGCAGTTAGCTTCATCACACACCGAAGTGCCTCGGCACCGGGCTCACCGCCCGTGACGCCGGGGCTTTCGGCGTTTTACGGGGAGTTCGCCGGGGTTCGTGACCCGTGCGTCGGCCCGAGTTGCCCCAGTCGACGCCGTCGACCCAAAGGGAGGCTTTGAGATTCCCAAAGGTGAAGTGTTAGCGTGTTCAACATGTTGACGACAGCCGCGCCCCAGATGACCCCGAGCGTTCCGCTCGTGGCGCGCCTGCACGTCGACCTCTGCCGCCGCGCGTCCGCGGCCTGTTGCTGTTGTCGCTGAGTCCCGCGACCAGCCCTGGCACAGCAGCGGTCCCGCCCGCCCGGCTCTTCGCTTTTCCGGGTGCTGCCGCACCGCACCACCACCCCACCGCAGAATCCGCAGATCCACCCGGAGAGTGTCCGTGTCCGCGTCACCGCAGACCCCTGCCGCCGAGGCCCCCGTAGGGACCCCCGCCCCGGCGAAGAAGTCCTCGAACTCCTCGAAGGCCTCGTCGTTCAAGTTCCCCTTCTGGGCCCAGATCGTCACCGGCCTCGTGCTCGGCGTTCTGCTCGGCTGGGTCTCCCGCAGCCAGGAGATCAGCTGGCTCGGTACGACCCTGGAGCAGATAGGCGACATCTTCGTCCAGCTCCTGAAGCTGGCCGTCGCCCCGCTCGTCTTCTTCGCCATCCTGGTGTCGATCACGAACCTCCGGAAGGTGAACAACGCCGCGCGGCTCGCCTCGCGCACGCTGCTCTGGTTCATGATCACCTCGCTGATCGCGGTGGCCATCGGCCTCGCCATCGGCCTGCTCACCAACCCGGGCTCCGGCACCGGCCTCACCCCGCAGGACGGCAAGCTGCCGAAGCGCCACGGGTCCTGGCTGGACTTCCTGACCGGCATCGTGCCGACCGACATCATCACGCCGTTCACCGAACTGAACGTCCTGCAGATCGTCTTCCTCGCCGCCGTCGCCGGCATCGCCGCCCTCCAGCTCGGCAGCAAGGCCCAGCCGGTGCTGAACCTCGCCGAGTCCGTGCTGGAGCTGCTCCAGAAGGCGCTGTGGTGGGTCATCCGCCTCGCCCCGATCGGCACCGTCGGCCTCATCGGCACCGCGATCGCCACCTACGGCTGGGACCTGCTCGGCAAGTACGCCACCTTCACGGTGGACGTGTACGTCGGCTCCGCGCTCGTGATGTTCGGCGTGTACCCGCTGCTCCTGTGGAGCGTCGCCAAGGTCAACCCGCTCCAGTTCTTCAAGGGCGCCTGGCCGGCCATCCAGCTGGCCTTCGTCTCCCGCTCCTCGGTCGGCACCATGCCGGTCACCCAGAAGGTCACCGAGCGCCTCGGCGTCCCGAAGGAGTACGCCTCCTTCGCCGTCCCGTTCGGCGCGACCACCAAGATGGACGGCTGCGCCGCGATCTACCCGGCGCTCGCCGCGATCTTCATCGCGCAGATCTTCGACGTGCAGCTCGGCATCACCGACTACCTGCTGATCGCCTTCGTCTCGGTCGTCGGCTCCGCCGCCACGGCCGGCCTGACGGGCGCCACGGTCATGCTGACCCTGACCCTCTCCACGCTGGGCCTCCCGCTGGAGGGCGTGGGCCTGCTGATGGCGATCGACCCGATCCTCGACATGATGCGCACCGCCACCAACGTGGCCGGCCAGGCACTGGTCCCGGTCATCGTCGCGGCCCGCGAGGGCATCCTGGACAAGGTCGCCTACGCCACCGCCTCCTCCTCCCTCCTGGACGAGCCGGCCACCGCCGAGGTCCCGGCCCAGCCCGCCTCCACGGACACCGACCAGGCGAAGGTCCTCACCAACGCCTGACCTCCCCCCACCCGCACACCCACCGCAGCCCCCGCCCCCGTCCGGGCGGGGGCTGCGGTGCGTGTCGGGGGGCGCGGGGAGAATGTGCCGCATGAGCGCAGCCGCTTCGCACGCCCCAGCCGGTTCCCGATCCCCGGCCACCGCAGCCGACTACAGCTGGATACGGACCTCGCCCTCGCTGTTCGCGTACGCGCTGGAGGGCGGGTACACCCTGACGCTGGTACGGGGCCTCTCGCCGGCGCGGGTGCTGGAAGTGGTGGGGGCCGAACCGGCAGGCGTCTGCGAGGGCTTCGACGACCTGGTCCTCGCGCACACGGAGATCCTCGACGTGTACGGGTACTCGCCCGACGTCTTCCTCGCGGGAGCCTTCACCGTGCAGGGCGAGGGAGGCGACTGGACCCTCGTGATGGAGTTCGGCGGGGACGTGGGCACGCGGCCGCGCTTCATGGAGGCGCTGTCCGCCGGATCGCGGGCCGTCTCGCACACGAGCAACGGCGGGAAGCCCATCGACTTCTTCCACTGGTACGAGGCGGGCGAGCTGAGGACGGACTTCGAGTCCCCGGCGGCCCGCACCGGCAGCACCCCCGACGAGCTGATCGGCGTACTGACCGAGCTCGGCCTGAACCCGACGGGCGACCCGTACCCCGGAGTCGACGAGAAGGCGGCGGTGTTCGCGCTCGCCGAGCGGCTCACGGGGGTCCGGGTGACCGAGGAACTCCTGAGGGACGCCGTGTACGTGACGGGCGAGGTGAGCGAGGAGTCCGCCGGGTAGGGCCCGCCGGGCCGGTCCCGCCCCGTCAGGCCGCCGTGCGGACCGCCAGTAGGAGGCCGCTTGACCAGGACAGGCGGGTGCAGCGGAAGTCCTTGCGTGCGTCCAGGTCGGTGAGGAGGCGTGCGACGGAGGTCGCGTGGTCCTGCGGCCAGCCGGGCTGGGGGAGGAGGTCGTCGATGAGGTACGTGCCGCCGGGAGCCACGAGTTCCAGGGCCCGGTCGAGGTGGGTGAACTTCCCCGGCCAGGTGTCCGCGAAGACGAGGTCGAAGGGAGCCCCGTCGAACTCCTCCAGCCACGCACCGCCGTCCCCGGCCACGAAGGTCACCCGGGGGTCGGCGCCCAGCTCTTCCCGGGCGATGGCCTGGAGGCCGTCGTCGAGCTCGACGGTGGTGAGGCGGGAGGCCGGGTCCATCCCGCTGAGCAGCCAGGCGGCGCCCTCGCCCGCCCCGGTACCGAGCTCCAGGATCCGGCCCCCGGGCCGCGTGGCGGCGAGCGCCGCGAGGAGGCTGCCCGTGCGGTCCTCGCAGGACAGCGTGAAGCCGGCTTCGGCGGCCTTGGCGCGCAACGCGAGGAGGGTGGAGGGGAGTTGGTGCGGGGTGTCGTCCATGCGGAGATCATGCGCGGGTCGTGGCGGCCGGGCCAAGCGAATTCCCGGCGGGTCACTCCCCTCGCGGGCAGGATCGGGTCAGGACCGGGTCAGGGCCGGGTCAGGACCCGCTCAGGACCGGGTCGGGATCGGGGGCATGCCGGTGAATCCGTTGGTGAATCCGTTGGTGGTGCGGGCCTGTGCGGTCTGGGTGGAGCTGGCTCGGGTGCCGGTGTCGTTCGCGCCGCCGGGCGGTGTGACCGTGGTGGTTTCCCCGCGGTCCGGGCTGTGCCCGGTCGGGTGGGTCGGGGTGGTGGCCCTGGGCGGCTCGGCGGTCGTGACCGCACCGAGCGAGGCCGCCGCGCTGGTCGTGCGGGCCGCGCTGGGTGCACTGCCGGTGGAGGCCGTCGTGGACGGTGTGTCCGTACGGGAGGTGCTTCCGGTGGCTCAGGTCCTCGGGCCGGCCGCGCTGGCGTACGTGTCCCGGTCCGGGTTCCGGCCGGTTGAGGCGGCCGGTGCGTTGGGGGTGGAACGGCTGTCGGCCGCCCATCCGGACGTACGGGGCCTGGAGCGGGCGGCCGGCCCCGAGGACGCGGGCGAAGCCGCCCTCGACGAGATGACCTCACCCGTGTTCGCCGTACGCGACGGGCGCGGTCGGGTGATCGCCGCTGCCGGGTACGAGGCCTGGCCGGGACGGGCGGCGCACGTCGGCGTGCTGACGGCGCCGGAGGCGCGGGGGCGTGGACTGGCCCGGGTGACGGGCTCGGCCGCGGTCGCCCATGCCCTCGGCGCCGGGCTGCTGCCGCAGTGGCGCGCACGCCCGCCCGCCTCCCGGCGGGTCGCTGCCGCGTTGGGCTTCGAGGAACTGGGCGCTCAGCTCAGCATCGAACTCGCCTGATGCGGGCGGTCAGTCGCTGGGCTGGTTCGCGAAGAATGCCGTGATCCACGGGTGGGCGTGGGGCGGGACTTCCGGCTGGCGCTCACCGTCACCCCCGGCCGGCTGCTCATCGAGGTGGCGGACGCGCGGAGCGACCGGATCCCGGAGATCCGCGACGCGGGGCTCGGGCTCGTGGTGGTCGAGGCGCTCGCGGACCGTCGGGGGTGTGGGGACGGTCTGTTCCGCTCAGGGAGGGGTGTGGGTGGAGGTTCGCGGCGACACCCGGGTCGCGGGGCTCCGCGGTCCGGCGACGCACGACGCATAAAGACCAAAGAACCGGTGGAAAAAACCAACCAACCAACCCAACCGGTCCGCGTCCGGCCCGCTCGCGGGCCCCGTCGCTCGGTCGGGTGAAATGTGTCAACTGGGCTGGATTCCGGACCGGTTGCCGGGCATATGCTCGCCCCGACAACAACACCAGACATGAGACGGCCCTCGGCGGGACTGCAATCCCGGTCGAGGGCCTGACCAAGCAGGAAGCTAGACCTTCCCTATGGCTCTTGAGCACCCTAGCGCGCCCTCGCGCGCATCGGCCCGAGTTCGGTCCGGGACCCCCCGATCCGGTGTCATCCACGTCAACACGTGGCACGCCGATCACTACACCGTGATCGGCAACCACCTCCTCCAGCACCGCGCGCTGTCGGCGACGGCGATCGGGGTCGCGGCGTACATCCAGTCGCTGCCCGACGGTGCGCCCGTCGGCATCAAGGCGCTCGCCGAGCGGTTCCCGGAGGGGGAGATCCGGCTCGGTGCCGCCCTGCGGGAGCTGGAGCGGCACGGCTATCTGGCGCGGCGCCGCGAACGGCTGGAGGACGGGCGCGTCGTGACGCGGACCTACTCGTACAACAGGCCCGGCGCCCCTTCCGGCGGCCCCCCGCCCCCAACGCCGTCGCCTCCGCCGCCGGACGGGGAGCCGGTGGCGGAGCCCGTCGACGAGCGGGAGTCGGGGCCGGAGCCGATGGTGGAGCCGGAGTCGATGTCGGAGCCGGCCGTCGAGCCCGCGCCCGTACCCGCTGCGGAGCCTGAGCCGAAGCCTGAGCCGAAGCAAGAGCCCGTACCCGTACCCGTACCCGTACCCGTACCCGTACCAGCTGTGGAGCCGGAGCCGGAGCCGGAGCCCGCACCCGTACCGGAGTCGGAGCTCGACCCCGAGGCGGTTGCCGTGCTCGCCGGGCTGCGGCGGCGTGATCCCCGGCTGCTGCTCTCCGAGCGCGACATCGCGCGGCTGGCTCCCGCCGTATCGGCCTGGCTGGAGCGGGGGGTGGAGCCCGGCGGAATCGAGCGGGCGCTGTCCGCCGGGCTCCCCGAGCCGCTGCGCAACGCGGCCTCCGTGCTGGAGTACCGGCTCCGGGCCCTGCTCCCGCCGCCGCTGCCTCCGGTACGGCCGGCGGCGGGGGTGACGGCTGACATGCGGTGGCCGGATCCGCTCCAGAACTGCGACGGCTGCGACCGGGGCTTCAGGGCCCCGGAGCCCGGCCGCTGCCGCACCTGCCCGCCCGCCGAGGCGCCGGCGGCCGCCTGAGGGCAGGCGCCTCCGCTCCGGTACGGCTCATCCTCGAACTGGCCCTGTACGTAAGGGATTTGCGGAACCATCCGTGCGTCGGAGGCGTTTCGAACAGTGCTCTTCTCGTGGGGAGTCGCTGAGGGGGAGGATGAATAGTGGCCGGTTTGACCAGGAATCAGTGGATCGCTGTGGCGTCTGTGGTGGGCACGGTCGTCGCCGCGCTGATCACCGCGATGGCGATGTTCCTGACGAACTCCGACAAGGGTGACGTCAGGAACGACTGCAGCAACTCGTCCCAGTGCGCGGGCCACGACATCAACGAGAAGGGATGACGAGGGCACGGAGACCGGGGGCCCTCAGAGGTGCCGTGCTGGTGGCGAGCACGGTTCTGGCCCTGGCTCTGTCGTCGTGCGGCGGGACGGAGATCGGCACGCAGAACAACTGCAGCAGCGGAGCCGACTGCGCCGGTCACGACGTCAACGGGGCAGATCAGGGCAAGCCCACCGGCAGTGACGGTGCCGCGCCCCCGCCCACCCCTTCGACGCCGGCGCAGTCATCGCCTCCGCCTTCGGCTTCGACTTCGGCGCCCGCGCCCTCCGTCCCGTCGGCCCCGTCCGCCCCGTCGAGCTCCTCCGTGCCGCCGAAGAAGCCGAAGCCGGCCCCGACCCCGAAGGTGCGCTGGCAGGGAACCCTGCTGCTCTACAGCAACGGGGAACCGGTGGGCTGGTGGCTGGACCACGTACCGCCCTCCGGCGCGGTGATCGGCGATCTCGGCCTGTCGTGCGACTGCCACCCCGGTGAGGTCGAGGGCCAAGCGTTCGCGGCGTGGGACGGCGCGAAGCCGCCTGGCTACGGGGACTGCTCCGCAGCGAAGGGTCGGCTGGTACGGCGCGTGCTCGCGGTCCAGGTGGGAGACATGGCCTGCCTGAGGACGTGGGAGGGCCGCCTCGGCTACTTCACCGTCACCGATGTGCCCGGACCCGCCGAGTTCGAAGTCGTGGTGACCGTCTGGGACGCCGGCTGACGGCATGCCCTGGCCGCACGCTTCCACGAGCATGGCCGTCCGACGTGTGATCACCGCTACCGGCCGTCATCCGGCTCGCACGCATGTCGCTCGGTATCCACTGACAGCAGGTGTCAGTGGACCGGCTCTAACCTGCGGCGCATGGACGACAACTGGACCATGGACCTCATACGCACCGGACGGGCCACCGCATGAGCATCGTCGAACTCCGGCAGTACACCCTGCGTCCCGGCGCCCGGGAGACGCTGATCGAGCTGTTCGAGCGCGAGTTCGTGACCGGTCAGCAGGCGGTCGGCATCACCGTCGGCGGCCGGTTCCGCGACCTGGACGACCCGGACCGCTTCGTCTGGCTGCGCGCGTTCCCCGACATGGCGCACCGCCGGCGCGCGCTGGAGGCGTTCTACACCGGCCCGGTCTGGCGGGAGCACCGCGACACCGCCAACGCCACCATGATCGACAGTGGCAGCGACGACGTACTACTGCTGCGCGGCCCGGGCTTCACGCCGGAGACGGGCACGAGCGAGGTGTTCGCGACCGTCTGCCACCCCACCGACGCGGCCGATTTCGACGCGTACGCCGCCCGGCACCTGGGCCCGGGCCACGCGCTGCACCGTACCGAGCACGCCGAGAACGACTTCCCCCGCTTGCCCGTCCGGACCGGGGAAGACGTCCGGGTCTGGTTCGGCCAGGCCGAGCCGGCACCCTGGCCGACCCGACGGCTGCGATGGGAGCCCGTGAACTCTCCGAACTCCTAGGCCTCGCGGGCCGTCCGCTCCAGGCGGTTGCGGTAGTCCTCCCACCAGGACGGGTCGGCTTCGGGGAGGCCGACGTTGGCCGGCTGCATGCCCGTCGTGCCGTCGAGGAGTTCGCGGAGGATGTCGGCGTGGCCGGCGTGCCGGTGGGTGTCGGCGATGACGCGGACCACGGCGTGGTGCAGGGAGACCTTGTCGTCGTGGCTCGGCCACCACGGGACCGTGCCGATGGTGGCCAGGGGGAGGGCGTCGAGCGTGACGTCCGCGTGGGCCCACGCGCGGTGGTAGAGACCGACGATGTCCGCGCGTGACTGGTCGGAGGTGGCCCACATGTCCGCGTTGGGTTCGGCGCCCTCCGCGACCCAGGGGAGGGGTTCGCCGGAGGGGCGGTCGAAGGTGTCGCCGAGGTAGCCCAGTTCCGTGGTGGCCGCGTGCTTCACCAGGCCCAGGAGGTTGGTGCCGGTGGGGGTGAGGGGGCGGCGGGCGTCGTACTCCGAGAGGCCGTCCAGCTTCCAGAGGAGCGCCTCGCGGGCCGACTGGAGGTAGAAGCGGAGGTCGGCCTTGGGGTCCGGGTTCGGATTCGGGTTCGGGTTCGCGTCCGGGTTCGGGTTCGGATTCGGGGTCGGGGTCGGGGTCGGGTCGGTGGAGGTCATGGGGGCAGTCTTCCCGGCGGGTGATCTTCCGGCATCGGTTTTACGTGGCACCCGTGCGGGAGGGGCGCTCGTGCGCATGGCGTGCGGGTGTGGGCCGCGTGGCGTGGAGCAACGGTGAAAAGCCGGGCACAGGGGTGTTCAGGGATGGTTACCGCTGAGTAAATTACCGGCGGTAACACTCCGTCCGGCCAGGGAGGCACGCCGTGACCGCCGAATCGAGCCTGGTGAGGGTCGTCAGTTCCCCCGAGCCCGTCAAACCCGTCGAGCCCGTCAAGACGGTGATCGAGGGGCGGGTCCGCCAGGTGTGGGTGCCTCCGCTCGCACCGGTACCGGTCAGCGGGTCCCTCGGGGACATCCCCTTCGACAACGCCCGGGAGGCGCCGCAGGAACCCGTACTCGCCCGCAAGCAGCAGGACGGGACCTGGCGGGACGTCACGGCCGCCGAGTTCGCCGACGAGGTGCTCGCCGTCGCCAAGGGGCTGATCGCCGAGGGGATGCGGCCGGGCGACCGGCTCGCCATCATGGCGCGGACCACCTACGAGTGGACCCTGCTGGACTTCGCGGGCTGGGCGGCCGGGCTGATCACCGTACCGGTGTACCCGACCTCCTCCGCGATCCAGGCGCGCTGGATCATCCAGGACTCGGGCGCCGTCGCCTGCGCCGTGGAGGACACCGCACAGGCACGGATCATCAGCTCGGAGCGGGCCAACCTGCCCTGGCTGCGCCACCTCTGGGAGTTCGACACCGGGGCCGTGGCCCGGCTGGTCAAGGCCGGGGAGCACGTGCCCGACGAGGTCGTGGCGGCCCGGCGGGCCGGGTGCGCGCCGGAGTCCGTCGCGACGCTGATCTACACCTCCGGGACCACGGGCCAGCCCAAGGGGTGCGTGCTGACGCACGCCAACTTCTTCGCCGAGGTGGACAATTCGGTGGAGCTGCTGCACCCCGTCTTCAAGTCGGTCAGCAAGGACCCGGCCTCGACCCTGCTCTTCCTGCCGCTGTCGCACGTCTTCGGCCGGATGGTGGCCGTCGGCTGCATGCGGGCGCGGGTGAAGCTCGGGCACGCGCCGAGCATCCGCGGCGAGGACCTCCTCGCCGACCTGGCCGCCTTCCGGCCGACGTTCCTGCTGGCGATCCCGTACGTCCTGGAGAAGGTCTACAACACCGCGCGGGCGACCGCCGAGACGATGGGCCGGGCCTCCTCCTTCGACCGGGCGGCGCGCATCGCGCGCACCTTCGGGGAGCTGGCCGAGGGCAAGCGGCCCGGGCTGGGCCTGCGGATGGCCCGGGCCCTGTACGAACCGCTCGTGTACCGGCGGATCCGGGCGGCGCTGGGCGGGCGCGTGCGGTACATCCTGAGCGGCGGCTCCCCGCTCGGCCGGCGCCTCGCCGCGTTCTACACGGGCGCGGGCATCGAGGTCTTTGAGGGCTACGGGCTCACCGAGACGACCGCGGCCGCGACCGTCACCCCGCCGCTGCGGCCCCGGCTGGGCACGGTCGGGTGGCCGCTGCCCGGGACGGCGGTACGGATCGCCGACGACGGGGAAGTGCTGTTGCGGGGGCCGCACGTGTTCGCGGGGTACTGGAACAGCGGCGTGGCGGTCGGCGGCGAACAGTGGCTGTCCACCGGGGACATCGGGGAGCTCGACGCGGACGGGTACCTGACGATCACCGGCCGGAAGAAGGACCTGATCATCACCTCCGGCGGCAAGAACGTGGCCCCCGCACCCCTGGAGGACTGGCTACGGGCCCACCCACTGGTGGGCCAGTGCATGGTCGTCGGCGACAACCGGCCCTACGTCACCGCACTGATCACCCTGGAACCGGAGGGGCTCCAGCACTGGCGGCAGATGCGGAAGAAGGTGGGTGTGCCGGTCCGGGAGCTGGTGGCCGACGAGGAACTACGGGCGGACCTCCAGCGGGCGGTCGACGAGGCGAACCGGCTGGTGTCCAGGGCGGAGTCGATCCGGCGGTTCGTTGTGCTGGAGGGGGACTTCACGGAGGAGCGGGGGCACTTGACGCCTTCGCTGAAGCTGAAGAGGGGTGTGGTCGCGCGGGAATTTGCGCGGGAGATCGACTCCCTTTACCGGCGGCCCTGAGGGCCCTGAGGACTCCGGTCCCGTGCGGCGCGGTTGCCGGGGGCCAGCCCCCGGGCCCCCGCTCCTCAAACGCCGGAGGGGCTGGGTTTCGCGGCAGCGCCGGATTGCCCGGCAGCGCTGGATTTTCGCCGGCGTCAGCCATATCCAGCCCCTCCGGCGTTTGAGGAGCGGGGTCTGGGGCGGAGCCCCAGGGGAACGGGCGAAGGGTGGGTAGGGGAGCTCTCCCCGCGGAGCGGATCGTGGCGCGTCGGCCGCGGGTGAAGGGGGTGCGGGCCAGTCGGGGCAGGGGGCGGGCCCGCTCCAGGCCGGGGAGGCGCAGGAAGCGGGAGAGCAGGTTGAGGGGGGCGGCCAGGCGGAGGGTCGCGATCAGGCGGAGCCAGGCGGGGAGGCCGCCCAGGGCGTAGTGGGAGAGGGGGCGCAGGCGGCCCGCCCAGTGGCGGTGGAGGAACTCCGCCTTGTAGGCGGCCATGTCGACCCCCACCGGGCAGTCGCTGCGACAGCCCTTGCAGCCGAGGCACAGATCGAGCGCCTCGGCGACCTCCGCCGAGCGCCAGCCATCGGTGACGATCTCCCCGGCGAGCATCTCGTGGAGGAGCCGGGCCCGCCCCCGCGTGGAGTGGCGTTCCTCGCCCGTGGCCCGGTACGAGGGGCACATCACCCCCGGCCCCCCGACCTCCGTCGAGCGGCATTTCGCGACGCCGACGCAGCGGGCGACCTCCCCCGCGAACACGGAAGAAGGCAGTACCGCGAAGCGGAGGTTCTCGTCGAGGCGGGCCGGGCGGACGAGGATCCCGGGGTTCATGCCGCCCGCCGGGTCCCAGACCCGCTTGTAGGACTCGAAGAGCCCGATCACCGCGGGCCCGTACATCCGCGGCAGCAGCTCGGCCCGCGCCTGCCCGTCTCCGTGTTCCCCGGACAGGGAGCCGCCGTGGGCGACCACCAGGTCGGCGAGGTCGGAGGAGAAGGCGCGGAAGCGGGCCACGCCCGGCGCCGTCACCAGGTCGAAGTCGATCCGTACGTGTACGCAGCCCTCGCCGAAGTGGCCGTACGGGGATCCGCGCAGCCCGTGCTCCGCCAGCAGGGCGCGGAATTCCCGCAGGTAGGCGCCGAGCCGGGCGGGCGGTACCGCGCAGTCCTCCCAGCCCGGCCAGGCCATGGTGCCGTCGGGCATCCGGGTCGCGGTGCCCGCAGCGTCCTCGCGGATCCGCCACAGGGCCCGCTGCGCCGCCGGGTCGGTGAGGAGCAGCCCGTCCACCGCGTCGGCGGCCCGGAGCAGGGCCCGGGCGGCGCCCTCGTCGCGCATCTCCACGAACAGCCAGGCCCCGCCCCGCGGAAGCCGGCCGGCCGCGGCGCCGACCAGGTCGGCGGCCATCCCCTCCACGGTCAGCGGGCCGTAGGGCAGCAGCCCCGCCGCGGCCTGCGCGGCCGCGCTCTCGTCGGCGTACCCGAGGACGGCCAGCGCCGGGGCGGCGGGCAGCTGCACGAGCCGTACGACCGCCTCGGTGACCACGCCGAGCGTGCCCTCGCTGCCGCAGAACGCCCGGGCCAGCTCCGTACCGCGCTCGGGGAGCAGCGCGTCCAGACCTCCGTAGCCGGAGATCCGCCGCGAGAAGCCGTCGGCCGGGCCGCCCGCCATGCCGGTGCGCAGGACGGCCAGGTTCGCCGAGACCAGCTCCCGCAGCCCGGCGGGCGCGCCCTGCCAGCCGGTGGCGAGCCGGTGCGCGGAGCCGCCGTACGCCGTCACCGCGAGTTCGGCGACGTTGTCGGCGGTGGTGCCCCAGGCCACGGAGTGGGCCCCGCAGGCGTTGTTGCCGATCATGCCGCCGAGGGTGCAGCGGGAGTGCGTGGAGGGGTCCGGGCCGAAGGTCAGCCCGTGCGGGCGGGCCGCGTCCCGCAGCCGGTCGAGGACCAGGCCGGGCTGGACGACGGCGGTGCGGGCGGCCGGATCCAGGGAGACGAGGGCGTTCATGTGGCGGGTGAGGTCCAGGACGACCCCGACGCCCGTCGCCTGGCCCGCGATGGAGGTGCCGCCGCCGCGCGGGACGACCGGGACCCCGGCCGCGGCGCACACCGCGAGCGCGGCGGCCACGTCCTCGGCGTCGCGCGGGGCGACCACGCCGACGGGGACGCGGCGGTAGTTCGAGGCGTCCATCGTGGTCAGGGCCCGCGCGGCGGCGCCGAAGTCGACCTCTCCGCGCAGGTTCTTCCGCAGGGCACGTTCGAGTTCACCGGGTGACGTCACGCCGGACAGCCTCCCACCGGCTCCCGCCCGTCCCCCACCGGCTCGCACCGGCTCGCATCGACTCCCGCCCGTCCCCCACCGTCCCCCACCGACTCGCACCGACTCCGACCGGCTCCCACCGGTCCGCGTCCACCCGCATCCCCCCGCGTCATCTCATCGGGTGGACGCGGCTCCAAGGGGTGGACCCGGACCGGATACGCTCCGCTTGTGGCCGAGATCCAGATTCCCGCTGACATCAAGCCCGCCGACGGACGCTTCGGCGCGGGCCCCTCCAAGGTGCGGACCGAGGCGCTGGACGCCCTCGCCGCCACCGGTACCTCCCTGCTCGGAACCTCCCACCGTCAGGCCCCGGTCAAGAACCTGGTCGGATCGGTGCGCCAGGGCCTCCGGGACCTCTTCTCCCTGCCCGAGGGCTACGAGGTGATCCTGGGCAACGGCGGCTCCACCGCCTTCTGGGACATCGCGACCGCCGGTCTCATCGAGCGGAAGTCGCAGCACCTCACCTTCGGTGAGTTCTCCTCCAAGTTCGCCAGCGCCGCGAAGTCCGCTCCGTGGCTGGACGCGCCCTCGGTGATCTCCTCCGACCCGGGCACCCACCCGGACCCGGTGGCCGAGGCGGGCGTGGACGTGTACGCGTACACCCACAACGAGACCTCGACGGGTGTCGCGGCGCCGATCAAGCGCGTCGCGGGCGCCGACGAGGGCTCCCTCGTCCTGGTGGACGCGACCTCGGGTGCCGGCGGTCTGCCGGTGGACATCACCGAGACCGACGTCTACTACTTCGCCCCGCAGAAGTCCTTCGCCTCCGACGGTGGTCTGTGGCTGGCGGCGTTCTCCCCGGCGGCCCTGGAGCGCGCGGCCCGCGTGCACGCCTCCGGCCGGCACATCCCGGAGTTCTTCTCGCTGCCGACGGCGATCGACAACTCGCTGAAGAACCAGACGTACAACACCCCGGCGCTCTCCACCCTCTTCCTGCTGGACCAGCAGCTGGAGTGGATGAACAGCCAGGGCGGTCTGGAGTTCACGACCGGCCGTACGTCGGCCAGCGCGGCCCACCTGTACGGCTGGGCCGAGGCGTCGAAGTACGCCAGCCCGTTCGTCGCGGACGCCGCGAAGCGCTCGGCCGTCATCGGCACGATCGACTTCTCGGACGACATCGACGCGGCCGCGGTCGCCAAGGTGCTGCGCGCCAACGGCATCGTGGACACCGAGCCCTACCGCAAGCTCGGCCGCAACCAGCTCCGCATCGCGATGTTCCCGGCGATCGACCCGGCGGACGTGCAGGCGCTCACCGCCTGCGTCGACTACGTGATCGAAGCCCTCTGACCGACAGCTCCGACCCGTTCGGCACGCCCCCCAGCCCCCGGTGACATCTCGTCACCGGGGGCTGCACATTGCCCGGACCCGTGCTGAAGGGACCCTGAGCCAGTCCTGAACGAGCCCTGAAGACCGTGACCCGCCGCCCACCCCCGAACCCCGGGACCTTGGTCCCAAAAATCGGGGCAAAGAGTCCGCAAACGGAAGATCCCCACCCCCTCCTCCGCCTGCGGTTTCATACCGCGGGACCTTCGGCAGGGGTCTCTCCCGGCCTCCCGGAGGGGCGCAACCAACCACCCCAGGATGTCCCTCATGTCTGGTGTGCCGGGAAAGAACCCCGGCCCGTTCAGGAGGAATCCCATGCGCAAGGCACTTACCTTCTCGGCGATCGCCCTCGCCTCGTCTATGGCCCTGGCAGTCCCGACCGCCGCGTTCGCCGCCGACTCCACGCCGACCGCGTCGAGCAGCCCCGCCACCGGCACGGTCTCCGCCCCGGTGGCCCTGAAGCTGTCGGTCTCCTCCGGCAAGCCGGGCGACTCCATCCAGATGTCGATGGAGATCCCGGACGGCTCGACGAACCTGTCGATCTCCTCCAAGGCCCTGAACGACGTCAAGATGACCGACGGGCGCGGCGCCACCGCCACGATCGCCAAGGTCGCCGACGGCAACTACGGCGTCTCCCTCACCGGCACGGGCCCCGACGGCAAGAAGATCCAGGCCACCGCCCAGCTCACGGTCAAGGACGGCAAGCCCGCCCCGACGCCGACCACCTCCACGCTGAGCCTGTCCAAGGACAACGGCAAGCCCGGCGAGAAGATCCAGGTCACCATCAAGACGGCGCCGAACGAGAAGAGCGCCTTCATCAAGTCCGACGCCTTCGGCGGCCAGGTCAACCTGAAGAACGACGGCAAGGGCGTCTGGACCGGCACCGCGGTCGTCGCCAAGGACGTCAAGTCCGGCTACTACGGCGTCGACGCCTTCGCGGGCGGCAAGAAGTTCGACACCGTCAAGTTCTCCACCGACGCCACCGGCCCGGTCACCCCGAAGCCGAAGCCGACCCCGGTCGACCCGAGCCACCACAAGACCCCCAAGGGTTCCGTGAACACCGGCCAGGCCCCGCTCGGCTGGGTCCCCTCGGATGCCGCGACCCATGGCTGAGCAGTCCGCCCCCGCACGCGCCCCTCGCCGGAGCGGCCGCGCCCTGCGCGTGGCCGCCCTGGCGGGCGCCGCCGGCCTCACGGCCTTCCTGATCACGTCCTGCGGCTCCGGCGGTGACTCCGGCGCGGCCAAGAACGACCCGGCCGACGCGAAGAACGCCTCGGTGCTGAGCGCCTCCGTCCCGGACCGCATCGTGATCCCGGACATCAAGATCGACGCCCCGCTCGACACGGTCGGACTCGACGCCCAGGGCACCATGCAGGAGCCCGACTTCGCCAAGCCCAAGGACGCAGCCTGGTACAAGGAGGGCCCGACCCCCGGGGAGAAGGGCGCGGCCGCCATCGTCGGGCACATGGACACCCCCCAGGCGCCCGAGGCCGTCTTCTACAACCTCAAGAAGCTGAAGAAGGACGAGAAGATCGAGGTCCACCGCGACGACGGCTCCACCGCCGTCTTCGCCGTCGACGAGGTCGACACCTTCAAGAAGGACCAGTTCCCGACCGACAAGGTCTACGGGGACACCCACGGCAAGGCGGAACTCCGGGTCATCACCTGCGGCGGCAACCTCACCAAGGACCGCCACTGGGACGCCAACGTCGTGGTCTTCGCGCACCTCGTCGGCAAGGAATAGCCCACCGCCCGGCCGCGCGAAGCGGCTGGCGGCGGCTGGCGGCGGCTGGCGGCGGCTACTTCGCCACGGCGAACCGCATCAGGGCCTGCTCGTCGCCCGGCTTGATCTTCCCGGTCTCGTTGATGACCTGGAGCTTCCAGCCGGCCCCGTCCCGGATGGCCTTGGCCACGGCGCAGCCGTTGTCCGTGCCGAGCAGGCTCGGCCAGATGTCGGCGACCTGCTGGGTGCTGCCGCCCGTGCCGTCGTACACCTTGAAGCTGATGTTGCGGGCGCTCTGGAAGGAGCTGCCCTTCTTGTACGCGGCGGCGACGAAGACGATGGACGTGACGTTGCCCGGTATCCGGGCGAACTCGACGGTCACCGTCTCGTCGTCGCCCTCGCCGTGGCCGGTCTGGTTGTCCCCGCTGTGCAGCAGCGAGCCGTTGCCCATGGGGTCCAGCGAGTCGAGACCCGCGAGCCGGACCGGGTCCGAGCCCTGCATGGCGATCGCGATCAGGTCCAGGTCGGTCCCGATCTTCCGCTTGAACTTGCCCATCAGGCCGCCGCTGCTGCCCACGGTGGGGTCCCACGAGACACCGATGGACAGGTGGGTTACGCCGCCCAGGTCCGCGGGGCCGTCTTCCTTGGTGAGCGTGATCATGCGCAATCCTCACAAATAGCTGTCCGATACCGACTCCTGAAGTCTGCCTGACGCCGGTTCGTTTGCGGAGCCGCTCGGCGTACGCGATACCTTCAGGGCCTCGGCGTCCGGCGTTTCCCGGACGCCGTACAGCGCAGTTGAGCGCAGTACAGCTTGGAGGCAGCAGCGTGAGCGTGCGAGTGACGGCGGCCCAGGACGGCGTGGACCCCTTCGGCACGGCCCGGCTGCGACGCGGGGTGCTCGACGCCTGGGGGGCGGGCCCGGCCCGCTTCCGCGAGGACGCCAACGCCGAGGAGGACCTGGCGCTCGGCGGCTACCGCGACCGGCTCGTCGTCGAGCTCGCGCAGAACGCCGCCGACGCGGCCGCCCGCGCCGGGGTCCCCGGCCGGCTGCGGCTCACCCTGCACGCCGGCACCGACCAGCCCGACGGGCACGCGGTGCTCGCCGTCTCCAACACCGGCTCCCCGCTGGACGCCACCGGCGTGGAGTCGCTGTCCACGCTGCGCGCCTCCGCCAAGCGCGACGACTCCTCCGGGAGCGTGGGCCGCTTCGGCGTCGGCTTCGCCGCCGTCCTGGCCGTCTCCGACGAGCCCGCCGTCCTCGGCCGGCACGGCGGGGTCCGCTGGTCCCTGGCCGAGTCCCGGGAGCTGGCCCGGGGGGCCTCCGTCGGCAGCTCCGGGCTCGGCGAGGAACTGCGCCGCCGCGACGGCCACGTCCCGCTGCTGCGCCTCCCGCTGCCCGCCGAGGGAACCGCGCCCGAGGGCTACGACACCGTCGTGGTGCTCCCGCTGCGCGACGCCGCCGCCGAGGAGCTGGCCGGGCGGCTGCTGGCCGCCGTGGACGACGCCCTGCTGCTGACCCTGCCGGGCCTCGCCGAGGTGGTCGTCGACACCCCTGCCGGGGGCGTGCGGACGCTGACCCGCCGCGCCGAAGGCCCGTACACCGTCATCACCGACTCCGCCTCGGACACCGCGTCCGGCCCCAGGCGCTGGCGCACCGTGCGTCACTCCGGCCCCATCGAGAAGGCGCTGCTCGCCGACCGGCCCGTCGAGGAACGGCTGCGGCCCGTCTGGGCGGTGTCCTGGTCGGTGCCCGTCGACGCCGAAGGCGCCCCGGTGCGCCCGGCGACCGCCGCCGTGGTGCACGCGCCGACCCCGACCGACGAACCGCTCGGCATCCCCGCGCTGCTCATCGCGACCCTGCCGCTGGACACCACCCGCCGGCACCCCGCGCCCGGGCCGCTGACCGACTTCCTCGTGGAGCGCGCCGCCGACGCGTACGCCGAACTCCTGGGCTCCTGGGAGCCGGTGAGCACCGCGCTCGTGGACCTCGTACCCGGCCCGCTCGGCAAGGGCGAGCTCGACGGGGCCCTGCGCGCCGCCGTCATCGCACGCCTGCCCCGCACCGCCTTCCTCGCCCCCGCCGCCCCCGCCGAGGCGCCCGCCGAGGGGGAACCCGCGGAGCGGGCCGCCCTGCGCCCCTTCGAGGCCGAGGTGGTGGAGGGTGCGGGCGCCGATACCGTACGGGTCCTCGCGGAGGTGCTGCCGACCCTGCTCCCGGCCGGGCTGGAGCGCCGCCCCGAACTGCGCACCCTGGGCGTGGGCCGACTGCCGCTGGGCGAGGCCATCGAGCGGATCGCGGGCATCGAGCGGACCCCCGAGTGGTGGTACCGGCTCTACGACAGCCTCGCCGGGGTCGACCCGGACCGGCTCTCCGGCCTCCCGGTGCCGCTGGCCGACGGACGCACCGCGATCGGCCCCCGGCACCTGCTGCTGCCCGGCGCCGACACCTCGCGGTCGGACGGCATGCGGTCGGACGCCTCGCGGTCGGACGGCCCCCGTTCGGGCAGCCCCGAGAGCCTGGCCCGGCTCGGCCTGAAGGTGGCCCACCCCGACGCGGTGCACCCGCTGCTGGAGAAGCTCGGCGCGCTCCCGGCGAGCCCGCGGGCCGTGCTGACCACCCCGCAGGTGCGGGCGGCCGTCGCGGCCTCCCTGGACTCCGGGGAGATCTGGGACGAGGACGCCCTCGACCCCGAGGAGCTGGCCGACATCGTCCTCGGCCTGGTCCAGGACGCCGAGCTCTCCCCCGGCGACGAGCCGTGGCTGGGCGCGCTCGCCCTGCCCGACGAGGACGGCGAGCCGACCCCGGCCGGGGAGCTGCTGCTGCCCGGCTCCGCGCTGGCCTCCGTGGTCCGCGAGGACGAGATCCCGTACGTGGACGCCGAGTTGGTGGAGCGCTGGGACGAGCGGACCCTCACCGCCGTGGGCGTGCTGGCCGCCTTCCAGCTGGTCCGCGCCACCGACGTGGTCCTGGACCCCGACGAACTGGAGCCCCGCGACGGGGACTTCGCCGAGCCCGATGACGCCGGTCTGCTCGACGCCGTCGACGTGTGGTGCGAGGACCTCCTCGACCAGCTCCCCGACACCCCCGTGCCGCCGGTCGCCACCGAGCTGGTCGCCGTACGGGACCTCGACCTGGTCGACGACGACTGCTGGCCCCAGGCCCTGGCCATGCTGGCGCAGCCGCCCTTCCGGGACGCCCTGACCCAGCCCGTGCGGGTCCTGCTCCCGGACGGCACCACCCGGTCCGTGCGCCCGTACACCGCCTGGTGGCTGCGCGACCACCCGGTGCTGGACGGCCGCCGCCCGGCCGGCCTGCGCTCGGCGGGCGGCGACCCGCTGCTGGCGGGCCTCTACACCCCGGCGGACGCCACCGGCTTCGAGGACGAGCAGGTCCTGCGGGCCCTGGGCGTACGCACCACCGTGCCCGCCCTGCTGGAGGAGCCGGGCGGCGCCGCCGAACTGCTCGGCCGCCTCGCCGACCCGGACCGGGAGATCGGCGGACGCCAACTTCACGCCCTGTACGGGGCGTTGGCGGACCTGGACCCCGAGCAGGTCACCCTCCCCGATGAGCTGCGCGCGGTCGTGGACGGCGAGGTCGTCGTGGTGGACGCGGCCGAGGCGCTGATCGCGGACGCCCCCGACCTGCTCCCCCTGACGGCCGGACTCCCGCTGCTGCCGGTGGCCCCGTCGCGGGCCGCCGACCTGGCGGAGCTGTTCCAGGTCCGGCGCCTCTCGGAGACGGTCCCGGCGGAGGTGACCACCGAGGGCGAGGAGCACGAGGTCCCCGAATCCGTGCACCAGCTCCTGGGCCCGGCCACCCCGAAGAGCTACGTGGAGCACGAGGAACTCCAGGCGGGCGGCATCGAGCTCGACTGGCGCCGCACCCCGGACGGCACCCTGCACGCCTCCACCCTGGAGGGCGTCGCGGCGGCCCTCGCCTGGGCGGCCGGCCAGTGGCCGCGCCGCTTCGAGGTGGCGGCCCTGCTGGAGGACCCGTCGCGGACGGCGGAGCTGGCGCGGGACCGCTGGTTCGACTAGCTCGTCCCCTTTCGGCCCGATCCGTGCGTCCACCCGTACAACCATCGGGTGGCGCGGGCAGTCCCCTTGGGTGTTCGTTGCACGAATTCCCAGGGGGGATACATGAACAAGCGCATCAGCGCTGCGCTCTGCACGATGACGGCCATGGCGGCCGTGCTCGCCGTACCCACGGCCGCCCAGGCCGCCGACCCCTACGCGAAGGGGTTCAGCACGAGTACGGGGAACGAGCAGGTCTTCGTGTTCTTCGACACGCTGGAGAAGCCCAAGGGCCTGAAGGTGATCCTGCGCAGGAAGGGCGGCACCGCGCCGGTCGCCACGCTCACCTCCTTCACCCCTTACGTCAAGGACGAGGACATCTGCGAGCCGTCCTGCGGGGACATCCTTCCGTACCCCCTCAAGGCCGAGGTCCCGAAGCTCCCGGAGCTCGGCGAGTACAGCGTCGACGTGCAGTACACCGGCACCCTGGGCGAGACCGTCCTGCACAAGGACCGGGCCACCCTGAACTACCGCGTCCGGCCGTACTTCGAGAACCTGAAGGCCGCGAACGGAGTGTCCTTCACGTCCCGGGACACCGTGGTCTCGGGCGACATCAAGGCCTATGACCCCCGCACCCGTACGACCAAGCCGTTCACCGGCGCGTTCACGGCCACGACGGGGACCGTCACCACCCCGCTGACAGCGGACGCCAAGGGGCACTTCCAGTCCAGGCTCACGGTCTCCGGGGCCGCGGGCAGCGCGGAGCCGGGCAACGACAAGGCGGACGTCCGCTTCACCGCCGCACTGCCGGGCATCTCGAACGACGCGGTCCTCGGCGTCCCGGTGACGCCCGTGAAGGCGCGCATCGCGCTGGACTCCCCGAACCTGACGGGCGCCTTCGGAACGGAGTCCAAGGTCAGCGGCACCGTCACCTGGAAGGCCCCCGACGGCGCGTGGAAGCCGGTGCCCGCCGGAGCCCCGGTCAATCTGGGCTTCTACGGGGGCACGGGCACGACGGACGACGCCGGCCGGTTCACCGCGCTCGGCCGGTTCGCCGGGGACTTCGTGTGGAAGGCCGAGAGCCTGACGCCCTGGCTGGACGCCGACCCGGCGACCCTCTCGGTGGACACCACGCCCGGTTTCCTCACGTCCCACCTCAGCGCCACGATCGACAGCGCACGGAAACTGACGGTCAAGTCCTGGTTCAACTGGGGTGAGCTCCCGGCCGGGGTCACGGGACTGAGGATGGACGTCCAGACCTCCGCCGACGGCAAGACCGGCTGGACCACGCGCACGGACCTGGGCGTCACCACGAGGCCGGGCTCCAACGGCGCGGACGCCGCGGAGACGACGTTCTCCAACCCGGGCACGGGCTTCGTCCGGCTGCGGTACTCGGGCTCCCCCGACATCCACGCCCCCGAACCGGCCGCCATCGCGATCCCCCGGCGGACCGAGACGGCCGTCACGGACTTCAACGCCGCGCCCGAGCCGGTCAAGAAGGGCAAGCCGATCACGGTCAGCGGCAAGCTCACCCAGGCGGTCCCGACGTGGAAGCCCTACGCTGGCGGGCGCGTCGAGTACTGGTTCCGTGCGACCGGGGCCACCTACTGGAAGTCCATGGGGTCCTCGACGAGCACCGCCGGTGGCGCCTTCAGCCGGACCTTCACCGCCAGGGAGAGCGGGGTCTGGAAGGCCCGGTTCTTGGCGGACACCCCCGACACGACCCACTTCAACTCCCCCTACAGCCGTGAGGACGAGGTCCTCGTCACCCCGTAGCACCCTGAGCGGGGCCCCCGCGGCCCCGCTCAGCCCGCCGGCGTGAGCAGCGCGTCCGCGATGGCCGTTCGGGCGTACAGGACCGAGCGGCCGGCGCGGTGCCCGGTGACCAGGCCCGCGTCGCGCAGGGCCGTCAGGTGCTGGGAGACCGCGGCGGCGGACAGGCCGCTGTGCAGGGCGAGTTGGGTGGTGGAGGCCGGGGTGTCGAGTTCGGCGAGGAGCAGGGTCCGGGAGCGGCCCAGTACGGCGGCCACCGCGTCGGTGGCCTTGGTGGCGCGGGGCTCCCACAGGGTGCCGATCCCCCGGGCGGGATAGGCCATGTGGAGCGGTTCGGGGATCACCGAGCGGGTCAGGACCCGGGGCCAGGCGAAGGCGGAGGGCACGAGCAGCAGCCCGGGGCCGATCTCGTCGCGGGTCAGCGCGCAGTGCGTGCGGACCATGCGCAGGGTTCCGGAGTCCCAGCTGACGGTGGAGTGGAGCTCGTTGAGGACGTGCGCGGAGCCGTGCTCGGCGACCTGCCGGGCCCGGTGGAACACGTCGGCTTCCAGGAGCTGGTGGATCCGGGGCCAGTAGGGCGCGAGCGCGAGTTCCCAGTAGGTCTGGATCTCGTCGGTGACCTTCTCCATGACGGTCCCGGGGTCCTCGTACAGCAGCCTCAGGCGGGCTGCCTGGCGGTCCGCCGGGCGGTGCTTGACCGTGATCGTGTCCAGGTCGGTGCGTACGTTCTCCGGGCTGCTGCCGCGGATGGCCGCCAGCTCGTCGGCCAGGTCCGGGAAGGGGCCGGCCGGGGTCGGGTTGAGGAAGTCCGCGAGGTAGCCGCCACCCGGGATCAGGGCGGCGAGCCAGCCCCGGTCCAGGCCGGCGCTCTTCAGCCGGGGCCGCACCTGCGCCGCCCAGCGGCGGTGCAGCGGCGGATCGGTCTCCGCGTGCAGCAGCCGGAAGCTGGTGACGACCTCCCACATCGGGGACACCGCGAAGCGGGTCTGCGCCACATCGGCCGCGGAGAAGTTCAGTTCGTATTCCATGGCCCTGCGTACCCCCGTCGGCGCCCATTGAATTCGGCCCCACCTTAATCAATAGGACCGGCGGCCGTCCGGGCCCAGGCTCCTGCCATGCCCTCCTCCTTCCGCGGTCTGCCGCCCCTCGTCTGGACCCTCTTCGCCGGTACGGTCGTCAACCGGCTCGGCTACCTCGTCACCCCGTTCCTGGTCTTCCTCCTCGCCGACCGGGGCATCACCGGATCCGACATCTCCTTCGTGCTCGGCGCGCTGGGCGCCGGCAACCTGCTCGGCCCGGCCCTCGGCGGACTGCTCGCCGACCGGATCGGCCGCCGCCCCACCATGCTGATCGGGCTCCTCGGCTCCGCCGTCGCCCAGGGCGCCCTGTTCCTGGCCCCGGGCATCTGGACGATGGCCGCCTCCGCGCTGCTGCTCAGCACAGCCGGAGCCACCGTCGGGCCCGCCGCCTACGCCCTGCTGGCCGACTCCGTGGACACCGGCTGGCGCCAGCGCGCGTACGCCCTGTTCGGCTGGGGCGTCAACATCGGCACGGCCGTCGCCGGGGTCCTCGGCGGATTCCTCGCCGCGCACGGGTACTGGCTGCTCTTCGCCGTCGACGCCGGTACGGCCCTCGTCTACGCCACCGTGGTCGCGACCCGGCTGCGCGAGCCGGCCCGCACCGCTCCGGCCAAGGCCTCGGGACGGGGCTACGGGGTGGTCCTGCGCGACCGGCTGATGCTCCTGCTGCTCCCCCTGGTCGGGATCCAGCTGTTCGTGTACTCCCTGACCGAGGTGGCGCTGCCGCTGGCCGTCCGCGACAGCGGACTCTCGCCGGCCGTGTACGGGGCCCTGGCGGCGGTCAACGCCGTCCTGGTGGTGGCCCTGCAGCCGTTCGTATCGGCCCGCCTGTCCGGACTGCCGCAGCTGCCGGTGCAGGCTGCGGGCGGCGCCCTGATCGCCGCCGGGGTGGCGCTGACCGGGCTCGCGGACTCCGTCACCGGGTACGTGGTCTCGGTGGTCGTCTGGTCGCTCGGCGAGGTGGCCGTCGCCGGCATCGCCGCCTCGGTGGTGGCCGACCTGGCCCCCGCCGACGCCCGGGGCCGCTACCAGGGCGCCTTCAGCTGGACCTGGGGCTTCGCCCGCTTCTCGGCCCTCACGGCCGGCGTGGCCCTCTACACCGGGGCCGGCGCGGCGGCCCTGTGGTGGGGCGCCCTCGTCGCCGGCCTGCTCGCCGCGGCGGCCATCCTGGGCCTGCGCGGCCGGATCGCGGCCCGGCGGGAGCAGGACCTCGGCCTGGCAGCATGAGGGTCGAATGGGCCTGCCGATCCCTCGTGGGAGTGAGCCGCGGGGGTGAAACTACGCCGGGAACCGGCGGTCCACCCACCGGAAGGTGAACTCGATCAGGACGGCCGCCGCCGCGGCGATGCCCACGGCGGTCCACGGCATCACGGCGCCCTCCAGCTTGAGCTGGAAGAACTCCTGGAGCCAGGGCACGACAAGCACGATCAGGAACGCCCCGCCCATCGCGCCGACCAGACCGACCCGCCACCAGGTGTAGGGGCGGGCGATGATCGCCAGCACCCACATCGAGGTCAGGAACAGCGCGAGCGTCGCGGCGCTGGTCTCGGCCTTGAGGGCGTCGGGGCCGGAGTAGTGGTGGCGGGCGATCACGTACGTCACGAAGCAGGCGACGGCGGCGATGACCCCGCCGGGGATCGCGTACCGCATCACGCGTTTCACGAAGTGCGGCTTGGCCCGCTCCTTGTTCGGCGCCAGCGCCAGGAAGAAGGCCGGGATGCCGATGGTCAGCGTGGACAGCAGCGTCAGGTGGCGCGGCAGGAACGGGTACTCGACCTGGGAGCAGACCACCAGGACGGCCAGTAGCACCGAGTAGACCGTCTTGGTGAGGAAGAGCGTGGCGACGCGGGTGATGTTGCCGATGACCCGGCGGCCCTCGGCGACCACGGAGGGCAGGGTGGAGAAGCTGTTGTTGAGGAGGACGATCTGCGCGACGGCCCGGGTGGCCTCCGAGCCGGAGCCCATCGAGACGCCGATGTCCGCGTCCTTGAGCGCGAGCACGTCGTTGACCCCGTCGCCGGTCATCGCGACCGTGTGGCCGCGGGACTGGAGGGCGGCGACCATGTCGCGCTTCTGCTGCGGGGTGACCCGCCCGAAGACGGCGTTCCGGTCGAGGACCTCGGCCATCTCCCCCTGGTCGGTGGGGAGGTTGCGCGCGTCGACGGTGTTCTCGGCGCCGGGCAGCCCCAGCTTCCCGGCGACC
Source organism: Streptomyces sp. NPDC058401 (assembly GCF_042722885.1). Classification (NCBI taxonomy): domain Bacteria; kingdom Bacillati; phylum Actinomycetota; class Actinomycetes; order Kitasatosporales; family Streptomycetaceae; genus Streptomyces; species Streptomyces sp. NPDC058401. The sequence continues at coordinate 27,506 of NZ_JBHXKA010000020.1, read as the reverse complement.
GCGCCGACCGAGACGGCGTTGTCCCCGGAGATGACCTTCGCCTTGACGTCCTGGTCCTCGAAGTAGCGCAGGGTGTCGGCGGCGTCGGGGCGCAGCCGCTGCTCCAGGACGACGAGGGCCGTCGGCCTGACCCCGGTGGCCACGGCCGGGTCGTCGAGTTCGCGGGCGGCCCGGCCCAGCAGGAGGACCCGTAGGCCCTGCTCGTTGAGGTCGTTGATCTCCTCCAGGGCCGGGTCCCCGGCCGGGAGCAGCACGTCGGGGGCGCCGAGCAGCCAGGTGTTGTTCTCCCCGTCGCCCTCGCTGAAGCTGGCGCCGCTGTACTTGCGGGCGGAGGAGAAGGGCAGCGATTCGGTGCAGCGCCACTCGGCGCTGTCGGGGTAGGCGTCGATGATCGCCTGGAGGCTGGCGTTGGGGCGCGGGTCGCTCTCGCCGAGCGCGCCGAGCACCTTCTTGACGTACGCGGCGTCCGCGCCGCCGAGCGGGCGGCACTCGGTGACGTCCATGCCGCCCTCGGTGAGGGTGCCGGTCTTGTCGAGGCAGACCACGTCGACGCGGGCGAGCCCCTCGATGGCGGGCAGCTCCTGCACCAGGCACTGCTTGCGGCCGAGCCGGATGACGCCGATGGCGAAGGCGACGGAGGTGAGGAGGACGAGGCCCTCGGGGATCATCGGGACGATGCCGCCGACGGTGCGGGCGATGGCGTCCTTGAGGTTGTTGTCCTTGACGATCAGCTGGCTGATGATCAGGCCGATGGAGGTCGGGATCATCATCCAGGTGACGTACTTGAGGATGGTGGAGATGCCGGAGCGCAGCTCGGAGTGGACGAGCGTGAACCGGGAGGCCTCCTCGGCGAGCTGGGCGGCGTAGGCCTCGCGGCCGACCTTGGTGGCGGTGAACGCGCCGCCGCCGGCGACGACGAACGAGCCGGACATGACCGGGTCGCCGGGCTTCTTCAGGACCGGGTCGGCTTCGCCGGTGAGGAGGGATTCGTCGATCTCCAGGCCCTCGGCCTCGCCGACGAGCCCGTCGACGACGACCTTGTCGCCTGGGCCCAGCTCGATGACGTCGTCGAGGACGATCTCGGAGGTGGAGATCTCGGCGGTGCGGCCGTCGCGGCGCACGCTCGGTTTGGCCTCGCCGATGACGGCGAGGCCGTCGAGGGTCTTCTTGGCGCGCATCTCCTGGATGATGCCGATGCCGGTGTTCGCGATGATCACGAAGCCGAAGAGGCTGTCCTGGATCGGCGCGACGAAGAACATGATCACCCAGAGGACGCCGATGATGGCGTTGAAGCGGGTGAAGACGTTGGCGCGGACGATCTCGGACGTGGAGCGGCTGCTGCGGACGGGGACGTCGTTGACGGCTCCGCGGGCGACGCGCTCGGCGACTTCGGCGCCGGTCAGCCCGGCCGGCTTGAACCGTGGTGCGGGCGGTCGCATCGGGTGGACGGGATCGAGCTCGGCCCCCGCGTCGATGGCGGTCCCGGCGGGGGCGGCGTTGCCGCCGCCGCTGCCCGGCTCCGGTCCCTCTGATTCGATCTGCGCCCGCTCCGTCATGGTTCCGACGGTAAAGGGCGTTTCCCTCCCCCACCCGCTGAAAAGTCCGAAGATCCGACTTCGGGATGAGCCGAATCCTCCGCTGGTAGCCCTTCCGCAGGACGGATCCGGCCCCGCCGGCGTTTGGCACATCCAGCCCCGCCGGCGTTTGAGGCGCGGGGGCCCCGGGGCGGAGCCCCCGGCAACGGCGCCGCGCGCATCCGGCAGGGAGCAGGCGCACCCCCGGGGCGGCAGGGCTAGCCCGCCTGGGGAGCCGGGCCGCCCGCCGGGGTGTCTTCGTTCCGAGCGGCCAGCTCAAGCGCGTGCCGCTTCAGCGCCGCGTCACGGCCGCGGACGTACCAGAGGCCGATCAGGCCGAGGACCCCGCCGACGGCGCAGGTCCAGACCCACCACAGCATGCCCCGGTCCGCGAACCACCCGTAGAAGGGGAGCTGGAAGAGGAAGAGGGCGAACCAGATGATCGTGCCACCGGTCACGGTGGCGACGATCGGACCCTCAAGGGGCTCGGGGGCCTCGTGCGTCGCAGTCCATTTCGCCATGGGAACCAGTCTAGGGGGTGCTCCGCGGAGGCCCGAGGAGCACCCCCTAGGCCGGTCGGCGGAGGGTCTACGCGCGGAGATAGACGGCCTCTCGTTCATGTGTTCATACTGAAACGGTTTGGGCTTGGCCCGTTTTCGTCGTATGAAACCACCACTGAGGACCAGGACCCCCATGAGCACGACGGCCCCTGTGGACCGCTACTTCAAGATCTCCGAGCGCGGTTCGACCATCGGCCGCGAGGTCCGCGGCGGCTTCGCCACCTTCTTCGCGATGGCCTACATCATCGTGCTGAACCCGATCATCCTGGGCAGCGCGAAGGACATGTACGGGCACCAGCTCGACGGCGGCCAGCTGGTCACCGCCACCGTGCTGACCGCGGCCTTCACCACCCTGCTGATGGGCGTGATCGGCAACGTCCCGATCGCGCTCGCCGCCGGGCTCGGCGTCAACACCGTCGTCGCCCTCCAGCTCGCCCCGCGCATGAGCTGGCCCGACGCCATGGGCATGGTGGTCCTGGCCGGCTTCGTGGTGATGCTGCTCGTCGCCACCGGCCTGCGCGAGCGGGTCATGAACGCCGTCCCGCTCGGCCTGCGCAAGGGCATCGCGATCGGCATCGGCCTGTTCATCCTGCTGATCGGCCTGGTCGACTCGGGCTTCGTCACCCGCATGCCGGACCTCGCGCACACCACGGTCCCGATCCAGCTCGGCAGCAACGGCCACCTGCACGGCTGGCCCGTACTGATCTTCGTGGTCGGCGTCCTGATGACGCTGACCCTGATCATCCGCAAGACCCCCGGCGCGATCCTGATCTCCATCGTGGCCATGACCGTCGCCGCCCTGGTGATCCAGCTGGTCACCAAGCTCCCGGACGCCGCCTGGGGCCTGACCGTCCCGGAGTGGCCGGGCAACCCGGTGGCCGCGCCCGACTTCGGGCTCATCGGTCAGGTCAGCCTGTTCGGCGGCTTCGGCAAGGTCGGGATGCTGACCGGCATCCTGTTCGTCTTCACCGTGCTGCTGTCCTGCTTCTTCGACGCGATGGGCACCATCCTGGGCGTCGGCGACGAGGCGAAGCTGACGAAGCCCGACGGCTCCTTCCCCGGCATCAACCGGGTGCTGTTCGTCGACGGCCTGGCCGTCGCCGCGGGCGGCGCCTCCTCCTCCTCGGCCACCACCTGCTTCGTGGAGTCCACGGCCGGCGTCGGCGAGGGGGCCAGGACGGGCCTGGCGAACATCGTCACGGGCGGCCTGTTCACGGTGTCGCTGTTCCTCACGCCGCTCGCCACGATGGTCCCCTCCCAGGCGGCCACGCCCGCCCTCGTCGCGGTCGGCTTCCTGATCATGGCCGGCTCGGTCAGGGACATCGACTGGAACGACTTCACCATCGCCGTCCCGGCCTTCCTGGCCATGGTGATGATGCCGTTCACGTACTCGATCACCAACGGCATCGGCATCGGCTTCGTGGCCTTCTCCGTACTGCGGCTGGCGACCGGCCGGGGCCGCGAGGTCCCGGTGGCCATGTACGTCGTGTCCGCGGTCTTCGTCTTCTACTACGCGATGCCCGCGCTGGGCCTCACGTAAGGCCGTAGAACTTCTCCGTCTCGTCGACGGCCGCCTTGAAGCGTTCGTCGAAATCGTCGCGAATGAGCGTCCGGACCACATAGTCCTGGACGCTCATTCCGCGTTTGGCGGCATGAGTCCGGAGCCTGTCGAGGAGCTCCCCGTCTATGCGCATGCTCAGCACATGTGTCCCCATGCCGAAAGAGTCGGGGCACAGGGCATGGACGCGTGTCACTTTCCGGAGCCGACTCACCCGTACGAGTGACACCGGTTAAGTGGTGTTCCTTAGGTAGAGTAATGAGTTACTCTAAAGACATGCATGACCTTTCCCATGGTGACGACGCAGCCGCCGTGAACGACCTCCGCTCCGCCGTCATGCGGCTGGGCCGGCGCCTCAAGCACCAGCGCGTCGACGAATCGCTGAGCCCGACCGAGATGTCGGTCCTCGGCACCCTCGCCCGCTGCGGCCACGCCACCCCCGGTGAGCTGGCCCGGCGCGAGCACGTGCAGCCGCCGTCCATGACGCGCATCGTCGCGTTGCTGGAAGCCAAGGGACTGGTCACGCTGGAACCGCACCCCGACGACCGCCGCCAGAAGGTGGTCCGCCAGACGGAGGAGGCCGAAGCGATGCTCGAAGAGAGCCGTCGCAAGCGCAACGCCTTCCTCGCCGGGCTCGCGGCCGGGCTGACCGAGGACGAATGGGCCAAGCTGCGCGAAGCCGCGCCCGTCCTCGACAAGCTCGCGCACCTATAGGAACGACGCCAGGAGGCGAACCTTTTGAGTACGGGACCCGGAGCAGACTCCGCCCCCGGCCACACATCCACCACTACGCACGCGCCGGGCACCGCACAGAACACGAAGACCTCGATGTTCAGCTCGCTGAAGATCCGCAACTACCGGCTCTTCGCCACGGGCCAGGCCGTCTCGAACACCGGCACCTGGATGCAGCGCATCGCCCAGGACTGGCTGGTCCTGTCACTGACCGGATCCGCCTCCGCGGTCGGCATCACCATCGCCCTGCAGTTCCTGCCGATGATGCTGTTCGGGCTCTACGGCGGCGTCCTCGCCGACCGGCTCCCCAAGCGCCCGCTGCTCCTCTTCACCCAGGCGGCCATGGGCCTCACCGGCCTCGCCCTCGGTGTCCTCACCCTCGCCGGTCACGTCAACGTCTGGCACGTCTACCTCGCCGCCTTCCTCCTCGGCCTGGTCACCGTCGTGGACAACCCGGCCCGCCAGACCTTCGTCTCCGAGATGGTCGGCAAGGACCAGGTCGCCAACGCGGTCAGCCTGAACTCCGCCAACTTCCAGTCCGCGCGCCTGGTGGGCCCCGCCATCGCCGGTGTCCTCATCACCGCCGTCGGCTCCGGATGGGCCTTCCTGCTCAACGGCCTGTCCTTCGCCGCGCCGATCGCGGCCCTGCTGCTCATGCGGACCCGCGAACTGCACCGGATCGAGGTCCAGCCCCGCGCCAAGGGCCAGCTCCGGGAAGGCCTGCGGTACGTCGCCGGACGGCCCGAGCTGATCTGGCCGATCGTGCTCGTCGGATTCATCGGCACCTTCGGCTTCAACTTCCCGATCTGGCTGTCCGCCTTCGTCAGCAAGGTCTTCCACGGCGACGCGGGCACCTACGGACTCTTCAACACCCTGATCGCGGCGGGCTCCCTCGCGGGCGCCCTGCTGGCGGCCCGCCGGGGCCTCTCCCGCCTGCGGCTGCTGGTCGCGGCGGCGGTGCTCTTCTCCGTCCTCCTGCTGGTGACGGCCTTCGCACCGAGCTTCTGGCTGTTCGCGGCGCTGCTCGTGCCCATCGGCGTCTTCGGCCTGACGGTGAACGTCACCGCCAACTCCAGCGTCCAAATGGCCACCGACCCCGAGATGCGGGGCCGGGTGATGGCCCTGTTCATGATGGTCTTCACCGGCGGCACCCCGATCGGGGCCCCGCTGGTCGGATGGGTCACGGACACCTACGGCGCGCGGATCGGCATGGCCGCGGGCGGAGCGGTCTCCCTGGCCGCCGCGCTCGCCATCGGCCTCGTCCTCTCCCGCATCGGCAACCTCCGCCTCAGCGTGAGCCGCCACGGCGTGACGTTCGTCCCGTCGGACCGCCGCCAGCTGGTCACGGCGGCGTGAGCCCCGGCGGGGCTGGATTTTCCAGCCCCGCCGGCGTTTGAGGAGCAGGGGTCCGGGGACTGGTCCCCGGCAACGCCGCCGCACCCGGCACCCCCACTAGGCTCGGCACCATGAGACTGTTCGCAGCCGTCATTCCGCCCGAGGCGGCCCTCTCGGAACTGGCCGAGGCCGTACGCGGCCTACGAGACGACCGGCTGCGCTGGACCGCGGAAGCGGGCTGGCACTTCACCCTCGCCTTCATGGGCGAGGTCCGCGACGGGGTCCTCCCCGAGCTCCACACCCGTCTCGCCCGCGCCGCCGCGCACACCACACCCTTCCCGCTCCGGATCCACGGCTCCGGCCACTTCGGCCACCGCGCCCTGTGGGCCGGCGCCGCCGGGGACCTCGACGCCCTGCGCATGCTCGCCGAGCGCGCCGACGCCGCCGCCCGGCGCTCCGGGGTGCCGATGGACCAGCACCACCGCTACACCCCGCACCTCACCCTCGGCCGGCTCCGCGACGAGGGCGACGACGTCCGCCCCTACTGCGCGGCCCTGGCCTCCTTCGAGGGCGCCGCCTGGCAAGTGGGCGAGCTCAGCCTGGTCCGCAGCAACCTGCCCGTCTCCGGCGTCCCCGGCGAGCAGCCCCGCTACGAGGTCGTCGGCTCCTGGGAACTGGGAGAGCCCGCCCCTCCGTACGAGGGGCGGGCCCGGTCGCGTTAGGCTCGACGGGTGGATCCCAAGACCAGAAACCGCGTCATGGCCGGTGTGCTCGTACTGATGTTCGTCGTGGTGGCGGTGGCCGCCGTCGTGGGCCAGTAGCCCCCGGCCCTACTCCCGACGCCCGCGGCCCGACACCCGCAGCCCGACACCCGCCGCCTACCAGGCGAACGCCTCCGGAGCCGGACCCGGCCCCGGGAAGACCTCGTCCAGTCCCGCGAGCACCTCCGGCGACAGCTTCAGCTCCACCGCCCGCAGCGCGGACGCGAGCTGCTCCGGCGTACGCGGCCCGACGATCGGACCCGTGACCCCGGGACGCGTCAGCAGCCAGGCCAGCGCGACCTCGCCGGGCTCCAGTCCGTGCTTGTCCAGCAGGTCCTCGTACGCCTGCACCTGCGCCCGTACGGAACTGTTCGCCAGCGCGTCCGCCGAGCGGCCGGTGGCCGTGCGCCCCGACTCCGACGCCTTGCGGATGGCCCCGCCCAGCAGCCCGCCGTGCAGCGGGGACCACGGGATGACGCCCAGCCCGTACGCCTCGGCAGCCGGGATGATCTCCAGCTCCGCCCGCCGCTCGGCGAGGTTGTAGAGGCACTGCTCGCTGACCAGCCCGAGCCGCCCCGAGCGCGCCGCGGCCTCGTTGGCCTGGGCGATCTTCCAGCCGGGGAAGTTCGAGGAGCCCGCGTACAGGATCTTGCCCTGCTGGATCAGGACCTCGACGGCCTGCCAGATCTCCTCGAAGGGAGTCAGCCGGTCCACGTGGTGGAACTGGTAGACGTCGATGTAGTCGGTGTTCAGGCGCTTGAGGCTGGCGTCGACGGCCCGCCGGATGTTCAGCGCCGACAGGCGGTCGTAGTTGGGCCACGGGTCGCCCTCCGCGGCCATGCTCCCGTAGACCTTGGTGGCGAGGACCGTCTTCTCCCGACGGCCGCCGCCCTGACCGAACCAGGTACCGATGATCTCCTCGGTCCGGCCCTTGTTCTCGCCCCACCCGTACACGTTGGCCGTGTCGAAGTAGTTGATACCGGCGTCGAGGGCCGTGTCCATGAGTGCGTGGCTCTCCGGCTCTCCCGTCTGGGGGCCGAAGTTCATGGTGCCGAGGACAAGTCGGCTGACCTTGAGACCGGTGCGTCCGAGCTGCGTGTACTCCATGGGCCACTAGCCAACTGCCTGGAGTGCGCTCGAAGCAAGACCCGCCCGTGAAACGCGTGTTACGTGTCCCGGCGGGGCCGGTACGGGCCGCCCAGGGCCCAGGCCTGGTGGAGGGCCGCCGCGAACTCGCCTGCGAGGCGGTGCTCGCCGGAGGTGTTGGGGTGCGTGCCGTCGTAGGTGTCGCGGTCGATCTCGTACGCCTCCGGGCGCGCGGCCAGCAGGATCGGCGAGGCGGGGGTCGACAGGTCGGCCACGGCCTTGGCGAGGAGCTCGTTGAACAGCTCGACCTGCCGGGCGAAGGGCTCGTCGTCCCGGGCCCTGATGTTCGGTATGACGGGCAGCAGGATCATCCGTATCCCCGGCCGGGCCGCCCGGGCCCCCGCGATGAAGGCGCGGACGTTGGCGGCGGTGCCCTCGGCGGCGGTGTAGAAGCCCAGGTCGATCAGCCCGAGGGAGACCAGCAGCACGTCGGCCCCGGCGGCGCCGGCGGCCGGGCCGATGAGCGGGGCCATGTGCTGCCAGCCCTCGCCCCAGCCGGCCAGGTGGCGGCGGGCCTCGGCGGGGAAGCCCGGGTCGGCGTAGGAGTCGCTCGTCGGCGCGTCCGTGTGGGCGTCGTAGAGGCCGCTGCGGGGGCCGACGATCTCGTACGGGCCGCCGAAGGTGGTGTCGAGGTGCTGCCACATCCGGTAGCGCCAGGTGTAGTCGCCGGCGCGTCCGATGGTCATGGAATCGCCAACAAACATGAAACGCATCCGGTCATCTTCGCGGATCACCGGGCCGCGGCCCCTGTGATGCCGGACACGCGGGGCGGGCTGGCAGGGTAGGGGGATGCGCCCGCACCTGCTGCCCCTGACCGCCGCCGCCGCGGCCCTCGTGCTGATGCCCTCGGTGGCCGCCGCCGCCGGGCCCGCCGCGTCCGGGTTCACGATCACCGACCCCCGGATCAAGGAGTCGAGCGGGCTCGCCGCCAGCCGGATCCACCCCGGCGTCTACTGGACGCACAACGACAGCGACGACGGCCCCTACGTCTACGCCGTGGACTCCGCGACCGGCAAGACCGTCGCGCGCATCACCCTGACCGGCATCGGCAAGCCCCGGGACATCGAGGGGATCTCGCTGGGCCCCGACGGGCGGCTGTACGTCGGCGACATCGGGGACAACCTGGGCGGCTCCTGGGACCACGTGTGGATCTACCGCTTCCCCGAGCCGAAGACGCTCGGGGACGCCACGCTCAAGGCCGAGCAGTTCACCGTGAAGTACGCCGACGGGCCGCGGAACGCGGAAGCGCTGATGGTGCACCCGGTGACGGGGCGGGTGTACATCGCGAGCAAGGACGAAAAGGCCGGCGGGCTCTACGAGGGGCCGGAGGCCCTGTCCGCCTCCGGCACGAACACCTTCCGGCGGATCGGGGACGTCCCGTGGGTCACCGACGGGGCGTTCTCGCCGGACGGGGGGCGGCTCGCGCTGCGGGGCTATCTGTGGGCGAAGACGTACCCGTGGAAGGACGGGCGGCCTTCCGGGGACGGGGAGGCGGTGGCTGCGCCGTGGCAGGGGCAGGCGGAGTCCGTGACGTACTCGTCGGACGGGTCGACGCTGATGTTCGGGGCGGAGGGGTCCAACAGCCGGGTCGTCGCCGTTCCGGTGGCCCCGGCGGACGCGAAGCCCTCGCCCTCGGCCTCCGGCTCCGGCTCGGCCGCGCCGGCCCCGTCCCCGGGTGCGCCCGCGGCACCCTCCGGCGGGAGCTTCACGAAGGGCGCGCTCGTCCTGGTCGCGGCCCTGACCCTCACCCTGGCCGCGAAGCGGCTCCTCCGGCGCCGACCCAAGGCCTGACCCTCCGGGTCGGGGTCCGGGTCGGGGTCCGGGTCCGGGTCCGGGTGGTCGGGCCCTGCGGGGCTGGGTCCCCTACCCGCCCTTCCACCGTTCCCCGGGCTGCGCCCGGACCCCTCCTGGGGCTCCGCCCCAGACCCCGCTCCTCAAACGCCGGAGGGGCTGAAATGGCGCTGCGCGCCATCCAGCCCCCTCGGCCACGTCCAGTCCCGCCTCGGCCACATCCAGCCCCTCCGGCGTCCGGGAGCGGTGCCGCGCCGCTGGTGGTCAGGCTCCCTGGATCGGGATCTGGTGGGAGTCCGCCGGGGTGGAGCCGTTCACCGGGGTGGGGGGAGGGGTCGGCTGGGACATCGTCGACAGGAGTTGGCGGGCCAGGCCCAGGCCCGTGCCGCCCATCGTCAGGGCCTTGGCGAACATCTCCGACATACCCTCCGCGCCGTTGAGGAGGATCATGTGCTCGACGTTGCCGAAGGCGCCCGCGCCCGCCTCCACGATCGCCGGCCAGTTCTCGGCGAGCTGCTGTGCGACCACCGCTTCCTGGTTCTCCGCCAGCGCGGCGGCCCGCGCCTTGATGGCCGTCGCCTCCGCGAGGCCCTTCGCCTTGGCGGACTCCGCCAGCGCGAGCCCGTTCGCCTGGGCCGACGCCGCCTCCGCGAGGCCCTTGGCCTGGGTCGCCGCGGCCTCCGCCTCGCCGGTCGCGCGGGTGGCGGTCGCCGCCGCCAGGCCCCGTGCCTCCGTGGCCTTCGCGTCGGCCGCGGCGGCCGTCGTGACCCGGGTGGCTTCGGCCGCGGCGGCCAGCTCCGTCTCCTTCGCCTTGGCCTGCGCCGCCGAGATGCGCGCGTCGCGGTCCGCCTCGGCCCGGGTCCGGGTCTCGTACGCCGCCGCGTCCGCGGGCTTGCGCACGTCCGCCTGGAGCTGCTGCTCGCGCCGGTCCGCCTCCAGCTCCGCCACCCGGGTCTCCTGGACCACGACCTCCTGCCGCGCCGCCGCCTCCGACAGCGGGCCCGCCTGCCGGGCCGTCGCGGCCGCCTTGTCCCGTTCGGCCTGGTAGCCGGCCTGGAGGATCTCGCTGTCCCGGGTGGCCTCCGACATCCGCGCGAAGGCGGCCTGTTCGGCCTCGGTCGCCAGCAGGTTGGCGGCGGCCTGGGCGATCCGCGCGTCCCGCTGGACGGCTGCCGCGTGCGGCATCGCCAGGTTCTTGATGTAGCCCGTCGGGTCCTCGATCTCGTGGATCTGGAGGGAGTCCACGATCAGGCCGAGCTTCTCCATCTCCGTACCGCACGCCGCCCGGGTCTGCCCGGTGAGCTTCTCGCGGTCGCGGATCATGTCCTCGACCGTCAGCCCGCCCACGATGGACCGCAGGTGGCCGGCGAAGACGATGTGCACCCGTTCGGGCATCATCTTCTGCTGGTCCAGGAAGCGGCGGGCCGCGTTGGCGATGGACACGAAGTCGTCGCCGATCTTGAAGATGACCACGCCCTTGACCCGGAGCGGAATGCCCTGGTGGGTCACGCAGTCCACGTTCAGCTGGGTCTCGTTGAGGTCCAGCGACAGCTTCCGCACGGCCTGCACGCCGGGCAGCACCATCGTTCCCCGGCCGGTGACGATCCGGAAGCCCATGCCCTCCGCGATGCCCTCGGTCTTGTGCGCGGAGCCCGAGATGACCAGTGCCTCGTTGGGCTCGGCCACCCTCCACATGAGCTTGAACAGGCCGATCGCGGCCGCGATCGCACCCACGACAATCCCTGCCAGTACGCCGACAGACATCGGCAACTCCCCCTCGTACGCGGTGGCGTTCACCACCGAAGAAGGCGAGTGTGCGCCCGCGTCAGGACGGCGTGAAGACGGCGGCCGAATCTTGTCGCCATCTTGATACGCGAGGGCCGTACGGGCGGCCCCGACGCCTGGTCAGTCCCCGTACGCGGCCATCACGTAGACCGTCCGCGGCGGCAGGTACTCGACCACCGTGATCACCGTCCCGACGGACAGCCGGCCCGTCCCCGGTGCCGGGTGGGCGAGGAAGTGCTCGGCTCCGCCCCGGATGCGCACGATGACCTCGCCGACCAGCCCCGGCCCGACCGTTCCCGTGACCCGGCCGTCCAGTCCCACCATGTCCGATTCCCCCATGTGCCGAGCGTACGGGGCTATCCCCGGCCGGGGTCCTCGTCGAGCCGGTATTCCTCGCCGTCGGCGTGGTAGCCGTACAGCTCCCCGTAGCGGCCCCAGTCCGTGGCCGTCTCCAGCTGCTGTTCCAGCTGCTCGCTCGTGTAGTGGTGCGAGAGCAGGTCCCGGAAGAAGCCGGCCCGCTGGGTGCCGCCCCGCGAGCGCTGCAGGGTGGTGTGGATGAGGTGGACGAGGGGGACCTCCATGGCCCCTTCCGCGAACAGTTCCTTCGACTCCTGTACGTCGGCGCCCGCGAAGGCGGTGCCGCGGGCGGTCAGCACCAGGTGCAGGTCCCGTACCTCGGCCAGACCCAGCAGTTCCAGCCCGTCCACCTGGGGCAGTACGTCGTCCACCTCCAGGCCCAGTTCCTCGGCGAGGTCGGCGAGGTCCACGCTGCCGTCGCCGGTGCCCCGCTGGAGCACGATCTCGGCGAGGCCCGCCATCCCGTCGACGCTGGCCGCCGGGAGCGGGGTGTTGGCCGGGGTGCGCTTGGCCGGCGGGGCCGTGGGCGTGCTGGCGGTGGCCTGGGCGGTGCGGCCGGTCATCACCGCGTACACGGCGTCCACGATCCGCTCGAAGTCGGCGCCGGACCGGTCCCGGGGGCGGGCCAGGTCCACCGGGAAGGTCTCCTTGATGGTTCCGTAGGGCCGCGAGCCCAGCACCACCACCCGGTCGGCCATCAGCACGGCCTCCTCGATGTTGTGCGTGACCAGGACGACCGCCTTGGCGGGGAAGCGGTCGGAGGCCCACAGCTCCATCAGCTCGCCGCGCAGGTTCTCGGCGGTGAGCACGTCCAGGGCGGAGAACGGCTCGTCCATCATCAGCACGTCCGGTTCCACGACCAGCGCCCGGGCGAAGCCGACGCGCTGGCGCATCCCGCCGCTGAGCTCCTTCGGGTACGCCGACTCGAAGCCGTCCAGGCCGATCAGGTCGATGGCGTCCACCGCCTGCCGGGCCCGGGCCTCACGGTCCATGCCCTTGGCCTCCAGGCCCAGTTCCACGTTCTGCTGCACCGTCAGCCAGGGCAGCAGCGCGAAGGTCTGGAACACCATGGCCGTGCCCGGGTTCGCCCCGCGCAGCTCCTCGCCCCGGTAGGTGACCGAGCCGGAGCTGGCGGGGATCAGCCCGGCGAGGCAGCGCAGCAGGGTGGACTTGCCGCTGCCGGACTTCCCGAGGAGGGCGACGATCTCGCCCTCGCGGATCTCCAGGTCGATGCCTCCGAGCACGGGCAGTTCCCCGTCGGCGCCGGCGTAGGACTTGGTGAGGGCGGCGGCCCGCAGGATCGTGGTCGCGGTCGTGGGCGCGGTCATCGGTGCGGGCTCCTCGGATCGGGCGGGCGGGCGGCGGGCTTCAGCGGCGGGCTTCAGAGGGAGTAGCGGCGCTCCGCCAGCCGGTACAGGGGCCGCCAGAACAGCCGGTTGAGGCCGACCACGTACAGGCTCATGACGGCGATCCCGGCGATCAGCTTCGGGAAGTCCCCGGCCTCGGTGGCGTGGAAGATGTACGCGCCCAGGCCGGTCGCGGACAGGGTCGTCCCGGCGAAGGTGACGACCTCGCCGACGATGGAGGCGTTCCAGGCGCCGCCCGAGGCGGTGATGCCGCCGGTGACGTACGAGGGGAACACGGCCGGGATGATCAGGCGCTTCCAGCGCTGGATCCCGCAGACACCGAGGTCGTCCATGGCCTCCTTGAGGTCGGAGGGGATGGCCATGGCCCCGGCGATGGCGTTGAAGAGGATGTACCACTGAGCGCCCAGGGCCATCAGCAGGACGCAGCCGATGTTGATGTTCAGCCCGGTCCTGAGGAAGAACCAGACGGCCACCGGGAAGAGCAGGTTGGCGGGGAAGCTCGCCAGGACCTGCACCACCGGCTGGGCGATCTTGGTGAGCCGGGGCGAGGAGCCGATCCACACACCCACGGGCACCCACACGACCGTGGCGCCGGCGACGAGCACGATCACCCGGACGAAGGTGATCAGTCCGAGCAGCAGCGGCTCCCCGAACACCCCGAGACCGGTCTCGCGCTGAAGGTAGCGCACCAGGTCGTACAGGCCCCACAGGATGACGGCTCCGGCGACGACGGCGAAGACCACGTCGCCGGTCCGGCGGCGGGCCGGGTCCACGGACAGCGCCATGTCGTCGCGGCCCAGTACCCGGGCGGCCCGGCCGGTGGCATCGCGGGCGGGGGCGGTGGCCCGGCCGAGCAGACGGGGCCAGTGGGAGCGGCGCAGGAAGTCCAGGACGTAGCTGCGCTGGACGTCGGTGGACTCCGACTGCTCGTTCTTGTACTTCTCCGCCCAGGCCGTGAGGGGCCGCCAGAAGAAGAAGTTGACGGTGACGATGGTCACGGTCATCGCGAGGATGACCCAGCCGATCTTGCCGAGGTCGCCCTCGCCGATCGCCGTGCCCGCGTACGAGCCGAGGCCCGGGACGGCGTACTGCTGCCCGGAGACGGAGACCGCCTCGGAGGCCACCAGCATGAACCAGCCGCCGGCGAAGCTCATCATGCCGTTCCACACCAGGTCGATGACCCCGGCGGGGACCTCCACGCGCCAGAAGCGCATCCAGCGGGTGAAACCGAACGATCGGGAGACCTCGTCGAGTTCGCGGGGCAGCGAGGTCAGGGTGGCGTAGAACCCGAAGGTCATGTTCCAGGCCTGCGAGGTGAAGATCGCGAAGATGACGGCGACTTCGAGGCCGAGCAGCGAGCCGGGGAACAGCGCCACGAAGAAGGTGACGAGGACGGAGAGGAAACCGAGGACGGGCACGGACTGGAGGATGTCCAGGGCCGGGATCAGCACCCGTTCCAGGCGGCGGCTGCGGGCGGCGGCGTAGGCGTAACCGAAGGTGAAGACCACGGAGGCGATCAGCGCGATGAACATGCGCAGGACGCTGCGGGCGGCGTAGTACGGGAGCTTCGCGGGGTCCGTGTCCACGTCGGGGACGTCGGCGGGGTCGAAATTGACCGTGGTGCCCTTGCCTACCTGGAGGATCGCGTACCCCAGGACGAGGAAGGCCGCCGCCACGGCGAAGTCCACCCAGGACAGGCGGGTACGGGTGGGGGCCGCCTGGCCGGTGTGGCTCTCGGGGCGCACGGAGGTCTTCATCCCGCCCAGCGGATCACGCCTGCCGGCGCGTCGCCCTCCGGGCCAGCCAACCGGGTGCCGGCCGCTGCGCGGGGCGGAGTTCCCCTACCCGCCCTTCGCCCGTTCCCCGGGCGCTGCCCGGACCCGGTCCTCAAACGCCGGACGGGCTGGAAGGACCTGGGGCTCCGCCCCAGACCCCGGTCCTCAAACGCCGGACGGCTGAAAAGGCCCAGACCCCGGTCCTCAAGCGCCGGACGGCTGGAAGGTCAGGAGTGGCCGAGGTCCGAGGCGAGCTCGTCTGCCGTGGGGACCGAGCCCGTGTCGGTGGACGGGCGGAGGGGGAACTCGTCCGAGGCCATCGAGTCCAGGACGGGCGGGGCCGGGCGCGGCGGCTTCGGCATGACCGCGGCTTCCGAGTGGCCGCCGCAGCCGTAGGACAGGGAGACCAGCCGGCCGTCGGCCGGTCCGAACTCGTTCGCGCAGATGCCGAAGGCCTGGCCCAGCGAGCCGCCGATCGCGACGAGGAACCCGCAGGAGACGCACGAGGCCGGGGCGGCCTGCGCCATCGGGGTCTTCGCGCCGAAGGACTCGTCCCAGCGGTCGGCCGCGCTGTGCAGCCCGTAGCGGGAGAGGACCCGCGCGCGGCGCATGCCCAGCTCCTCGGCCACCGAGGTGATGGAGCCGCGTACGGGCACCACCGCGCGGTCGGTGACGTCGGCGTCCTCGGCCTCGACCAGCTCGGCCATCTCGCTGGACACCACCGAGTTCGGCGGCGGGGCGTCCTCGCCCGACCAGCCGGGCTCCAGCCGCAGGTCCTCGGCGTCCGTGGGGAGCAGGTCGCCCGGCCCCATGTCGCCCGGCCGCAGCCGCTCGCTCCACGGCACCCACTCGGGCGCGAGCAGGGCGTCGTCGCCCGGCAGGAGCACCGATTCGTCGAGGGTGACGTTCTTCGCGCGGGACGCACGCGTCACCGTCACGGCCCAGCGCCAGCCGCGGTAGCCGGGGTCCTTGCACTCGAAGAAGTGCGTGACGACCCGGTCACCTTCCGCGATGGCGGCAGTGTGCTCGCCCACCACTCCGGGGTATGCGGCCTCTTCGGCCGCCGCTCGGGCGAGGTCTACCGCCTCGACGCACAGGCGGTCGGGGGTACGGCTTCGCGTCGTCGCAGCACTCACAGGTCTCGTTCTCTCCTACGCCGTCTCACGAGTGCGCCGTCCGTACTTGTCGTCCACAACGACCCGTCGGCTGTCCCTACGTAGCGCGGGCGGAGCGGACCAGGGGGCCGCGTCGACGTCCGCGCCCGATCGGGTTCCAGGGCGCACCTACCTGCGATCCATTCTGCGGGATCGCGAAGAGGCGCGCGGCCAGGAGCAACCGCCGGTGGCGCGCTACGCACGCTACCTCCTCCGGCGCCTTCGGCCCACATGCAAGGTCCGATTCGCGGACACGGGGGGCCATCCCGGGGCCCGGCCGGGTCCCCGCGACGCGCCGGAAGCAGGTTCCGGAGGAGCAAGTGGGGCAGTATGGCCACGTGGCACCCGTACGGTCGTCCGATGACGGCTCGGGACCGGCCAGGCGGGCCGGCCGGGCTGTGGGGCGTGCCCTGCACCTGCCCTTCACCGGTACGGCACGCGGAATCCGGCGGGCCACGCACGCGCACGGCGCGGGCGAATCGGGCCTCGGCAAACTGATCGAGCTGCACGCGATCAACGGCGCCGGTGATGTGATGATCACAGTCGCGCTGGCCTCCACCGTCTTCTTCTCCGTCCCCACGGACGAGGCGCGCGGCCGGGTGGCCCTGTACCTCGCCATCACGATGGCCCCCTTCACCCTGCTGGCCCCGGTGATCGGCCCCCTGCTGGACCGGTTGCCGCACGGGCGGCGGGCCGCGATGGCCGGCGCGATGCTCACGCGGGCCCTGCTGGCCGTGATGATGTCGGGCGCGGTGGCCACGGGCGGCCTGGAGCTGTACCCGGCCGCCCTCGGGGTCCTCGTCGCCTCCAAGGCCTACGGGGTGGTGCGCAGCGCGGTGGTCCCCCGACTCCTCCCACCGGGGTTCTCCCTGGTCAAAGCGAACTCCCGGGTGACCCTGGCCGGTCTGCTGGCCACCGGCGCCGCCGCGCCCGTGGGCGCCGCCCTGCACCAGATCGGTCCGCCGTGGCCGCTCTACGGGGCGTGCGCGATCTTCATCTGGGGCACCTTCGCGGCGTTCACGCTGCCGCACAAGGTCGACGAGGCGAAGGGCGAGCGCCGGGCCCGGCTCTCCACCCACGAGGCGCACTCGAAGCGGCCGGGGCTGCGGACGGTCAGCCGGCCGGTGCTGTGCGGGCTGCTGGCGAACGCGTCGATGCGCGGGCTGTCCGGGTTCCTGATCTTCTTCCTGGCGTTCCTGCTGCGCGAGCACCCGCTCGCCGGGCAGAGCGCGGCGGTGTCGCTGGGCATCGTCGGCGTCTCGGCGGGCGTCGGCAACGCCTGCGGGACGGCCGTCGGGGCCTGGCTCCGGGCCCGCGCGCCCGAGGCGATCATCGCCGCCGTCCTGTCCCTGACGCTGGCGGTGGCCATCGTCGCGGCGGTCTTCTTCAGCGGGCTGTTCATGGCCATCCTGGCGGCGGTGGCCGGCTTCTGCCAGGCCCTCGCGAAGCTCTCGCTGGACGCGATGATCCAGCGCGACGTGCCCGAGGCCGTCCGTACGTCGGCCTTCGCCCGCTCGGAGACCCTGCTCCAGGTGGCCTGGGTGCTGGGCGGCTCGATCGGCATCGCCCTCCCCCTGAACGGGGTGCTGGGCATGTCCGTCGCCGCGGTGATGGTCGCCCTCGGCACGACGATGGCCCTGCGCGGCTTCCTCACGTCCCCGCGCCACCAGCAGCACACGTCGTCCCGGCCGCGGGTGGCGTAGCCCAATCCAGCCCCGCCG
>NZ_JBHXKA010000020.1:0-9880 GCF_042722885.1 Streptomyces sp. NPDC058401 | reverse complement strand
GGGAACCGCGCGACGGGCGCCGTCACGAGGCCCCGCTCATACGAGCGTCCGGGTCGTTGGGGGGGGTGGGATTGTCGCAACAACCCCCGGCGGGCCGGGGCCGCCCGGGCGCCCCCCCCCGCCCGGGGGGGGCGCCCCCCCCCCCCCAAAGCCCGGCGCAGCCGGGGGCGCTCCGCGCCACGGCGCCGCACCACGCGACCCCGTGCAGCAAGGCCGCGTACGGGCCCGATAGCCTTCGGCTCATGACCGCACCGCTTTTCTCGGGTAGGGCCCGCCGCAGCGTCGCGGCCCTCGGAGCCGTTTCCGCCGGCCTCCTCCTCCTCTCCGCCTGTGACAAGCCGACGCCGCTGGCGACCGTGACGGTCGGCACCTCGTCGGTGTCCACCGAAGCCGCCTGCAGCGATGGCAAGGAGCTCACGGCCGACAAGGTCCAGGAGTGCTTCGCCGACCTCAAGCACGCCAAGAACGTCAGCTACGGCCGCGGCGACACGCTGCGCCTCGGTGTCGAGCCGGACGTCGTCGAGGACGGCAAGAAGTGGCAGGCGGTCCTCGACGGACAGCCGATCACCGAGCCGTCCTCCAACACGTACCGCAGCTTCCCCGGCGCCGACCTGTTCGCCACCGGCGGCCAGGGCGAGGCCCCGGCCTCCAAGAAGCTGAACATCGTCCAGGTCTCCGAGGACGGCAAGCCCCTCGCCGTCTGGGCCTTCAACGTCAAGCTCAAGTAGTCACGTACCCACCATGCGCGCGCTCATCGTGACCGCGGTGACGGCGGAGGCAGACTCCGTCGTCCGAGGCCTGTCCGGTCCGGTCCCTCATCCGGACCACGTCCCCGTCGACGAGCACGGCCCGGACCACGCCCCCGGCAGCGAACCGCCGCGCACCCTCCCCGGCGGTTACCTCATCCACCGCCGGGGAGCCTTCGACGTGCTGGTCGCCGGTGTCGGGCCGGCCGCCGCGGCCGCCGGTACCGCGACCGCGCTGGCGCTGGCGCCCGACCCGGAGGGCTACGGCCTCGTCGTCTCCGCCGGCATCGGCGGCGGGTTCGCGCCCGCCGCCCCGATCGGCTCCCTCGTGGTCGCCGACGCGATCGTCGCCGCCGATCTGGGCGCCGGGACCCCGCAGGGGTTCCTGACCGTCACCGAACTCGGCTTCGGCCGCAGCGTGCACCTGCCTCCCGCAGAGCTCGCCGCGCGCGCCGCCGAGGCGACCGGGGCGCTGCTCGCGCCCGTCCTGACCGTCTCCACCGTCACCGGCACCGCCGCCCGTACGGCCGAGCTCGCCGCCCGGCATCCGCTCGCCGGGGCCGAGGCGATGGAGGGCTTCGGGGTCGCGGAGGCCGCCGCCGCCCACGGGCTGCCCGTGCTGGAGATCCGTGCCGTCTCCAACGCCGTGGGCCCGCGGGACCGGGAAGCCTGGCGGATCGGCGAGGCGCTGACGGCGCTGGCCGACGGCTTCCGGGCCCTGGGCCCCGTACTCGCTTCCCGGGGAGGACCTTCATGACCGCAGCCGATGCCGCAGGGCCCGTACGGATCGCGTACTCGCCCTGCCCGAACGACACCTTCGTCTTCGACGCCTGGGCCCACGGCCGGGTGCCGGGCGCGCCCGCCCTCGACGTCACCTTCGCGGACATCGACATCACGAACGGCATGGCCGAGCGCGGCGAGCTCGACGTGCTGAAGGTGTCCTACGCCGTCCTGCCGTGGGTGCTGGAGGAGTACGCGCTGCTCCCCTGCGGCGGCGCGCTGGGCCGCGGCTGCGGACCTCTGGTGCTTGTAAAAGACCGCAGTCTGACCCAGGAGCCGGGGCTCGACCTGACCGGCAAGACGGTCGCGGTGCCGAGCGAACGCTCCACCGCCTACCTGCTGTTCCGGCTGTGGGCCGCCGACGTGCTGCCCGAAGGGGTCGGCAAGGTGGTCGTCCTCCCCTTCCACGAGATCATGCCCGCCGTGCGCGACGGCCGGGTCGACGCCGGACTGGTCATCCACGAGGCCCGGTTCACCTACCGGGACTACGGACTGCACTGCCTGGCCGACATGGGCGAGCACTGGGAGTCCACGACCGGGCTGCCGATCCCGCTCGGCGCGATCATCGCCAAGCGCTCCCTGGGCGCGGACGCGCTGCGCGCGCTCGCCGAGTCGGCCCGTACCTCGGTCCGGATGGCCTGGGCGGACCCGGAGGTCTCCCGGCCCTACGTCCGGGCGCACGCGCAGGAGCTGGACCCGGCCGTCGCCGACCAGCACATCGGGCTGTACGTCAACGAGTTCACCGCCGACCTCGGCGAAGCCGGTTACGCGGCGGTGCGCGGGCTGCTGACCCGGGCGGCCGCCGAGGGGCTTGTTCCGGCCATCGCCGCCGACGCGCTGGCCTTCCCGTAGGACGTGGCCGTGCCCCGCCGCCCACGTGGGCGGCGGGGCACGGTCGTGCGCAGAGGTCAGACGTCGAGCTGGTCGGCCACCGCGCGCAGCATTCCGGCGATCTTCCCGCCGTGCGCCTTGTCGGGGTACCGGCCCCGCTCCAGCTGCTGCGTGACGTTCTCCAGCAGGGTCGTGAGGTCCTGCACGATGGACGCGAGTTCGTCCGGCTTGCGCCGCTGCGCGGCCGCGACGGAGGGTGCCGGATCCAGGACGATCACCGAAAGTGCCTGGTCACCGCGTTGCCCTGCGACGACACCGAACTCGACGCGCTGGCCGGGCTTGAGCGCGTCCAACCCGTCGGGGAGCACCGACGAGTGGACGAAGACGTCGCCGCCGTCGTCGCGGGAGAGGAAGCCGAAGCCCTTCTCACTGTTGAACCACTTGACCTTGCCGGTAGGCACGTCCGTCCTCTGTCCTTGAGTTCGTCGGGTGGGAAGCGGGCCCTCGGACCCGCACCTCTCAGGCTAGTTGCCCCTCTCCGGGTGACAAGACGTTCCCCGGTCCTTCGCGGGTGACCGCTCCGGCCCAGGAACTACCCTGGTCGGGTGACTGTTACTCCTCAGCCCGATCCCGGCACAGGTCCCGACGCGGGTCCCGACGCGGCCCGCCCCGGCGACGCGCTCGTCAAGACCGGCGGCATCGTCTTCATCGCCGGCGCCGTCGCCACGCTCGCCACGATGGCCCCGCTCTTCCTCGACGTGGACCCGTTCCCCTCGTACGCGTGGGCCGTGTGCATGCTCATGGGCGTCGGCTTCCTGATCTCCGCGGCGGGCGTGCTGCGCTCGGCCGCCGCACAGCGCACGGCGGCCCGCGCCTCGCAGGCGTAGCCCGGGGCCCTGCCCTCGCGGTTACGCGGTCCGCGTGCGCTCGTACTCCGCGAGCCAGGCCGGCAGCTCCGTGAGGTCCGCCAGGACCACGTCCGCGCCCGCCTCGCGCAGTTCCGGCTCCGGGCACGGGCCGGTCGGCACCGTCACGGAGACCGCTCCGGCGGTGCGGGCGCCGCGGACGTCGCCGACGTGGTCGCCGACGTAGACCTGGGCGGCGTACTCGCGCAGGGCGACCGCCTTGGCCTCCGCCCACAGCGAGCCGATGACCGCGTCGGGCTTGATGCCCAGGTGGTCCAGGTGCAGACGGGCATTGGGCTCGTGCTTGGCGGTGACGACGATCGCGCGGCCGCCGAGGGCCCGGACCGCTTCGACCGCCTCGCGGGCGCCGGGCATCGCCGGGGTCGCCGCGATGGCGTGCGTGGGGTAGATCTCCCGGTAGCGGTCGGCGATGGCGGGGATCTCCGCCTCCGGGAACCAGTACGCGAGCTCCTGGTCCAGCGGCGGCCCCAGACGGGTAATGGCCTGGTCGGCGTCGATGAACGTACCCGTCTCCGCCGAAAGCGCCTGGAAGGCCGCCTTGATGCCCGGCCGGGAGTCGATGAGGGTCATGTCGAGGTCGAACCCGACGGTCAGCTGCGCTTCAGAGCTCATGCCCCCATTGTGCCGAGAGGGGCTTCACCGGCGGGAACGTAGACCGAGGCTTGCCTTACCGGACGGTGAAATGTGGGGACATGTCAGCCTCCTCGTCAGCGGCGCCGGGAGCGCCAGAGGAGGTACAGCGCCGAGGAGACCGCCGCGGCCCGCGCCAGCCAGGGCAGCAGGTCCTGGAAGGTGCCGCTCAGGGCCTCGTCCGCCAGGGGCGAGCCCCAGCGGCCGTTCAGGCGGCCCCACAGCCACACCACCGCCCCCGCGAACACCACCCCGGGCAGCCCGAAGACCACCCACTTCCGCTCCGCGGGACCCAGCACGCGCGAGGCGTACGCGAGCAGCCAGCCCGCGGCGAGCAGCAGCCAGTAGCCGGAGACGGCCCCCACCAGCAGGACCACCGCCGCGAGCAGCAGGAAGACGTACGGCTTCGGCCGCGGCGCAGCCGCCACCGCGGCGGCGGCTTCCGCCTTCGCCAGGCGCCGCCGCTCCCGCAGGTAGCCCATGAGCGTGCGCCGACCGCCCTCCGGCTCCCCCTCGGGGTCGGAGCCGGCCGCGGAATCGGAGTCCGCATCCGCGGCCGCCGGAGCCTTCAGGAGCTCCGGGATCTCGATCCCGCCCGCGAAGCCCTCCACCGTCGACCCCGGCCCGACCGTCCACCAGTCGGGCTCCAGCCTCTCCCCCGCCCCCAGTTCGTCGAGCCCCGCGAGATGCGGCGGCGCAGCCCCCCGCTGCACCGGCACCGCGGGAGCCGCGGGAGCCGAGGGAGCCGAGGGAGCGGAAAGGACATCGGACGGCTCCGCCCCGCCCGCCACGGACCGCGCGTCGAGCACCTCCTCGGGCGTACCGATCCGCTGCAAGATGCGCCGCACCGCCGCCGGCGTCTCCGGCTCGTACTTCGCCCGGCTCCGGTCGATCTCGTCCCGGAGCCCCGCCACCAGCCGCATCCGGTCCCCCGACGACAGCTGCCTGCGCTGCGCCAAGTCCCCGACCCGGCTGAGATATTCGTAGACCAGATGGTCGCTCTCGATCCCCACGCCCCGGCTCCTCCCGTGCCACCTCCAGCGAAGGTAGCGCGTACGCCCGTGGAGCGGCCGGGGGCGCAGCGGATACCGCAGCGGATACCGTTGACCGGATGGGGACCGGCCGACTGACCGGCCGACGCGACCAGGAGGCGACGACCGTGCCTGACCCGAGCACCGCGGGAAGCGCTCCGCGCTCCCTCGCCGAAGCGCTGCGCGCCCGTGACGACGACGGGCTCGGCGCCCTGCTGCGCGCCCGCCCGGACCTGCTGAGCCCGGTCCCCGGGGACGTGACGCAGCTGGCCACCCGGGCCGGGACGCGGGCTTCGGTGGTGCGCGCGCTGGACCGCCTGGACCGGTTCGCCCTGCAGGCCGCCGAGGCCCTGGCGGTGGGCCCGGAGCCCTGCCCGTACGCGGTACTGGAGTCCCTGCTCAGCGGTGACACCGGTACCACCTCCGGCGCCGACAACGGGGCCCGCGCCGAACTCCCCCGGGCCCTTGCCACCCTGCGCGAGCAGGCCCTGGTCTGGGGCGACGACGAACGGCTGCGCCTGGTCCGCACCGCCCGCGAGCTGCTCGCCCCCTCCGCCACCCGGCCCTCCCCGACCGGGCTCGGCCCGACCGTCGCCGAGGCCACGGCCGGCATGTCGCCGACCCGGATCCAGGAGATCGTGGCGGCCGTCGGGCTGCCCGCGACGCACGACCCGGTGTCGGCGGTGACCGCGCTGACGGCCCTGTTCACCGACCCGGTACGGATGTCGGCGCTGCTCGACGAGGCTCCGGCGGAGGCCCACCAGGTGCTGGGCCGGCTCGTGTGGGGCCCGCCGTACGGGGAAGTGACGCCCCATCCGACGCCCCCGGTGCGCTGGCTGCGCGATCGCGGCCTGCTGCTGCCGGCCTCGGCGCGCACGGTGCTGCTGCCCCGCGAGGTGGCCCTGCACCTGCGCGGCGGGCTCGCGCACCGGGTGACGGAGCCGCTGCCCCCGGCCGTTCCCCTGCACCGTGAGCACCGTCCACAGCTTGTGGACGCGAACGCCGCCGGCCAGGCACTGGCGGCGCTGTCGACGGTCGAGGAGCTGGTGAAGTCCTGGGAGCACGCCGGTCCGGCCGTGCTCCGGGCGGGCGGGCTCTCCGTACGCGACCTGAAGCGGACCGCGTCGACGCTCGACACCGACGAGCCGTCGGCGGCGTTCTGGGTCGAGCTGTCCTACGCGGCCGGCCTGCTGGCCAGCGACGGCGAGGCCGACGAACGGTACGCCCCGACCCCCGCCTTCGACGGCTGGCTCGAACTGCCGCCCGCCGAGCGCTGGTCGGTGCTGGCCGCGGCCTGGCTGACCGCCACCCGGACCCCGGGCCTGGTCGGCGAACAGGACGCGAAGGGCCGCACCCTGTCCGCGCTCGGCGCCGAACTGGACCGCTCCGCCGCCCCCGAGGTCCGCCGCCGCATCCTCGGCCTGCTCGCCGTCCTCCCCGAGGGCGGCTCCCCCGACCCGGCCGCGCTCCTCGCCCGCCTGGACTGGGAACGCCCGGTGCGCGGGACGAGCGAACTGCGGGCCCGCCTCGCCCGCTGGACCCTGACCGAGGCGGAGGTCCTCGGAGTCACCGGCCGGGGCGCGCTCGCCGCGCCCGGCCGGGCCCTGCTGGAGGGGCGCGACCCGGCCCCGCTGCTCGCGCCGCTGCTGCCCGAGCCCGTGGACCACGTACTGCTCCAGGCCGACCTGACGGCGGTGGCCCCCGGGCCGCTGCGGCGGGCGCTCGCCGAGGTGCTGGCCGTGCTGGCGGATGTGGAGTCCAAGGGCGGGGCCACCGTGTACCGCTTCACGCCCGGGTCGGTGCGCCGCGCCCTGGACGCCGGGCACACCGCCGTCGACCTTCAGTCCTTCCTCACCGAGCACAGCCGGACCCCGGTGCCGCAGCCGCTGTCGTACCTCATCGACGACGTGGCCCGGCGGCACGGACACCTCCGGGTCGGCGCGGCCTCCTCGTACGTGCGCTGCGACGACGACGGCATGCTGAACGAGATCCTCGCCGACAAGCGGTCCGCCGGCCTCGGGCTGCGCCGGCTCGCCCCGACCGTACTGGCCGCTCAGGCCGAACCGACCGCGCTGCTCGACGGGTTGCGGGCCATGGGCTACGCCCCGGCCGCGGAATCCCGTACGGGTGACGTCCTGCTCTCCCGCGCCGACGCCCACCGCACCCCGGCCCGGGCCCTGCCCGTACCGGTCCCGGACGGGCCGCCGGTACCGGACCCGACCCTGCTGGGAGCGGCCGTACGGGCCATCCGCGCGGGCGACCTGGCGGCGACGGCGGTCCGCAAGGAGCCGGCCGGGCCCTCCGGTTCCGGCGCGGGCGGCTCCGGCACCCCGGGCGAACTCCCGCGCACGAGCGCGGCGGAGACCCTGGCGACCGTGCAGGCGGCCGCTCTGACCGGGTCGGCGGTGTGGATCGGCTACGTCAACGCCGACGGGGCCGCGAGCCAGCGGGTCATCGCCCCGGTACGGGTGGAGGGCGGCTTCGTCACCGGCTACGACCACACGGCGGACGAGGTACGGACCTTCGCGCTGCACCGGATCACGGGGGTCGCGGAACTGGAGGAGGACCAGATCTAGCCGGTGTCCCCGGGGGGCGGCGGGACGGGGAAATCCTCTGGCAGGGACGGGTCGCGGGCCAGCACCCTGGGGCCATGACCGAAGCCAGCGCCCACCCCGTCCCCCGCCATCAGATCCGCGCCGCGCACACCGCCGACACCCTCACCGTGTACCAGGCGTACCACCCCCGGATCGGGGTGCCGGCCGCCCGCGAGGGCCGTTTCCCGCCCGCCTGGAAGCGCGAGCGGATGACCTGGGTGAAGCCCTCGTTCCTGTGGATGATGTACCGCTGCGGCTGGGCCACCAAAGCCGACCAGGAGACGGTCCTGGCCGTCGAGATCACCCGCGCGGGCTTCGACCGGGCGCTGAACTCCGCCTGCCTGTCGCACTACGTCCCCGGCGTGCACGCCGACCGCGAGGCCTGGGCCGGGGCGCTGCGCACCGCCCCCGCCCGGGTGCAGTGGGACCCGGAGCGCGATCTGCACCTGAACCCGCTGCCGTACCGCTCGCTCCAACTCGGCCTGTCCGGACCCGCGTCGCGCGCCTACGCCGACGCGTGGACGGTCGCCATCCGCGATGTGACCCCGCTGGCACGGGAGATCCACGGGCTGCTGCGCTCCGGCGAGCCGGAGGCGGCACGGGCCCTGCTCCCGGTGGAGACCCCCTATCCGGCCGGGCCGCTGGAGCACTTGGGCGCGTAGCAGAGGGTGGCAGCGGGTGGCAGAGGGATCGAAACAGGTCACGGCCATTCCGCTATCTCCGCAGGTCAGGCGACCGGCAGAGGCTTTTCGGCCTGTTGCACGGCGGTGACATTCCGGCGACGGATTGGGGATGTGGTCTGTGTGAAGATCAGTTCATCGCAGCAGCGACCGGGGGGAAAGAAACCGGGCCGCCAGCGAGAACCCAGCACCACCGGACCGGCGTTCCACCGCCGGCCACCTCGCTCGGCCGCTCATCCTCTGCTCTGCCTCTCGGCCTCTCGGCCGCCACTGTCGCCTGATCTTGAAGATTCCTGGGGGAGTCCACCATGTCCGCTCGCACCGCCGCCCTCCGCACCGCCTCCGCCACCCTCGTCGCCGCCGCCGCCATCGCCGGTACGGTCCTCACGCCGATGACCGCCTCCGCCGACGAGAACAACCCCCAGGCGCTGAAGACCACCATGAGCGCCCCGGCCCCCAGCGGCCCGCTCACCCGCGGCGGTGCGACGGAGACCTTCGACCTGACGGTGACGAACACGACGGACAAGTCTTCCTCCTACCACCCGTGGATGCTCCTGGACCCGACCGGCGCCAGCCCGCTCCAGCAGAGCGACGTGGTCTACAAGGTCGAGCCGCTGAGCGCCCCGGCCACCACTTACACGATCGGGCAGCAGGACGGTGAGTGGCAGGGCCTGTTCTACCCGGCCGGCAAGAAGTCGAGCGACGGCTTCGAGATCCCGGCCGGTGGAAAGCTCACCTGGAAGATCACGATCGGCCTCGCCAAGAGCTACCCCACGACCAACGGCGACTTCACGCTGCGCGCGGCGAGCTTCGCCGGTGAGGTCGCGGACGCCAACATAGCCTCCCTGGCCTTCAAGACGGACCCGGCGGTCAAGACCGGCAAGCTGGAGAGCTCCTTCAAGAACGTCGGCGCCTGCAAGGTCCCGTCGCCCCAGTGCAAGGAGATGGACCTGACCTACCGGCTCACCGGCGACGGCGAGTTCGGCGAGGCCCTCGCCACCAACCTGGGCCTGGGCTTCGACCAGGACGCCGAGAACCCCAACCTCCAGGTGGAGGTGCTGGTCGACGGCAAGTGGGTCGGCTACGGCACCTCCGACCCCTACAACTTCATGCTGCCGACGATCCCGAAGGGCTTCAGCGCCGCCGCCGGCGAGCGTGTCCTGCACCTGCGCACCAGCTTCGGCCCGAACACGGACTTCAAGAAGGCCACCACCGTCAAGCTGCAGGCGACGATCGGCCTGGCCGAGGGCAACACCTACGAGTTCGCCGGCGCCGACACCCAGTTCCAGCTCACCCCGGCCACCACGCCGACGACCCCGGCGCCCACCTCGCCGGCCCCGACCTCCCCCGCGCCGACGTCCCCGGCGCCCACCACCCCGGCCCCGACCGGTTCCGCGACCACCGTCCCGGTGACCGCGACGACCCCGGCCACCGCCAACACCCCGGCGCCGAACGGCTCCCTCGCCCACACCGGCGCGGACTCCGACACCGCCCTGTACTCCGGCCTGGCCGCCGTCCTCATCGGCCTCGGCGGCGCTGCCGCCTGGTTCGGCGCCCGCCGCCGCAAGGCCCTCCGCGGCTAGTCACACCCCACACACGAACGGCGCGGGGGGGCCGCCCCCCAACTGGCCGGGCCCCCCCCCCCGGCGGTTTACGCCCGTG
>NZ_JBHXKA010000019.1:0-89446 GCF_042722885.1 Streptomyces sp. NPDC058401 | reverse complement strand
GTCGCCGGCCGGGGCGGACCCGTCCGCACGTCCGGTCAGAGCCGGTGCACCTGGTCCGGCGCGAAGGCCAGCGGGTCGCGTCCGGCGGCCAGCACCCGCAGTCCGGGAGCCACGGCGAGCAGCTCGCGCAGCCAGTCCAGGGCCTCGGACGCGAGGTGCTCGCAGCCGTCGAGGACCAGCAGCATGTCGCGCTCCGCCAGCCAGGACGCCGCGTTCGACGTCCCGCACGGCAGGAACGGCATGCCCGGTACGCAGCCCAGCGCGGCCGTCAGGTCGCGGACGCCGAAGCGGCGGTCCATGGACACCACGGCGACGCCGTCGTAGAAATTGGACGAGAGCCGTTGCCCTATCTCCCGCACCAGCTGGCTCCGGGGCTCGCTGAACCGCCCGGTGACGGTCAGTACTTTGCCCCGCCGCACGGCGGTGAAGAGACGGGACAGCTCCGCGGAGGTCGCCGGGAACGTTCCGGCGCCTCTGGAATCCCTCATCGGCACGATGCCCCCCTGCATGCGTGACCTGCGGCAAGAGGGTCGTTTCAAGCCGCATGGAGACGATTATGCGCCAGTTTTCGTGAAAGGCCAGGGGAATTCCCTATTCCGGTGAAACGCCCGTGCCGCCCGATGATCGTTGCAGTTGTACAGGTCACATCCCTTTGTCCAACCGCGCGCGGCACCCACCCCACCCCGAACGGCGAGATCCGCGTCGCTGCGCCCCGTGTGCCCCAGCAGCCCCGTCCCGGACCCCGGGGAACGGTTGTCCGGGGGGCCGGAATCCGCTCTACTGCTGCTGTACGGCCCGAAGTTCGGGCCCGGCGCGGCATCGTTCGGGGGAGGGGTCAAGATGAGTGCGGACCGGCGTCGGGCAGGGCGGGGCGCGAGACCCGCGTCGCACCGGCGCCGTGCGGGCTTCCGGCACCGAAGACCTCTGCTGAGCCTCCTCCTGTCCGCCTTCCTCCTCGTGGGCGTCTGCGCCGCGACCGGCCTCGCCTGGGACCCCCACACCGTCACCGGCGCGCGGGGGGCCCGCCCGGCACCCGACCCGGGCGGCATCCTGCCCGGCACCCCCGACGGCGGCCCCGCGCCCGCCACCACCAACCCCGCCACCACCGGCCCGGGCACCCCCGCCCCGCAGAGCCCGGGCGGGCCGGCCCCGGACCCGAAGGCCCAGGGATCGGGCGCGGACGGCGGAGCGCGCCCCGCCGGAGCCCTGCCCTTCGACCTGCCGCAGCCGGCCGCCCTGCGCTCCGGCGCCGCCGGCAAGAAGCTGGTCTTCGCCCACTACTTCACCCCGTACCCGCTCTCCCTGGACAACGTCGGCGCCGACGCCGACTACTACACCCGCAACTACCTGACCCCGGACGGCGAGAACGGCAAGCACGAGCGCTACGGCGGCCTGCTCCGCGACCGGCCGCTGCCCGTCCCGCCCAAGACCGGGAACTGGGAGCTCGCCAACCTCCAGCAGGAGGTCCGCACGGCCCGCGCCGCCGGCATCGACGGGTTCACCCTCGACCTGCTCTCCCTGACGGGGAAGAACCGGGAACGCTGCAACCTGCTGATGGAAGCCGCCCGTTCGGTGGATCCGGGCTTCAAGGTCATGCTGATGCCGGACATGACCTCCCTGGGCACCGACGACCCGGCCGTGCTCGCCGACCTCCTCGCCGAACTCGGCAGGGCCCCGGCGGCCCACCGGCTCCCCGACGGACGGCTGGTCGTCTCGCCGTTCAAGGCGGAGGAGAAGAGCGTCGCCTGGTGGACCACGGTCATGGACATCCTGAAGTCCCGGCACGGCATCCGTACCGCCTTCGTCCCCCTCTTCCTCGACTTCGGGGCGCACAGCGGCGAGTTCGGGCCGATCAGCTACGGATTCTCCGAGTGGGGCAGCCGCAGCTACGTCGGCCAGGAGAGCTCCACGCGCGACGTGCGGCGCGCCCACGCCGCGGGCAAGATCTGGATGCAGCCCGTATCGGTCCAGGACGCCCGCCCCAACCAGGGCATCTACGACGAGGCGGGCAACACCGCGACCCTGCGCGCCACATGGAACCGCGCCATCGAGGACGGGGCCGACTGGGTCCAGCTCACCACGTGGAACGACTACAGCGAGGGCAGCCAGTTCGCGCCCTCCCTGCACAACGGCCACGCCTACCTGGACCTTTCCTCGTACTACCTCACCCGGTTCAAGACCGGCGGCTGGCCGAAGATCGTCCGCGACACGCTGTACCTGAGCTCGCGCACCCAGTTCGCCGCCGCGGACCCGAGCGGCGCCCAGTCCCTCGTGATGGCGCTGCGCGGCGGCAGCGCCGCGGCCCGGGACACGGTGGAGGTGCTGAGCTTCCTGACCGCGCCCGCGAGCATCCGTACGGCCGTGGGCGCGGCCGGGGACACGCACGCGGCCCCGGCCGGGGTCCACGCCGAACTGCTGCCCCTGGCTCCGGGCACCGGCTCGGCGTCCGTGGTCCGCGAAGGCAAGGCCGGGGCCCGGGTGGAGCTGCGCTACCGGGTGGACCGCACGGTGGAGGTGCAGGACCTCCAGTACTACGCCGCCACCAGCGGCCGGAGCTGAGCACGCGGGGCCCCGGCGCGATCCGCCGGGGTCCGGCGCGGTCCCGGGGCTCCGGCACCGTTCCGCAGGGGCTGAAGTCCCGTGGCTCGGGACCTTCGTCACCCCATATGTAGTGGTGGCCTTCAGCTCTCACATCTATATGTAGTGTTGGCCTTGCCGGTTCGGCGGGGCCTCTCCCCGACCGAGGCAACAGGGAACCCGGTGGGAATCCGGGACTGCCCCGCAACGGTGAGTCCGCCACGGCGGACGAGTCCGACACCTGCCGGCAAGGGCCTTCAAGAGTGCCCGCCATTCTTCCGTGCCGAGCCTCGTGGGAGGGCTGCCGTGACTGCTGTCGTCGACGCCGTAGAGACCGTGACCGAATACCTGGACCGCCGGGACTGGCGGGTGAACGCCAACGCCAACCAGGGCTATTCGCTCGGCGGACTCATCCTCAACGCCGCCGGCAAGGTCACCGCGAACTACTGGCTGGAACAGGTCTATCCCGCCGCCGTGGCCCGCGCCCACCGCGAGGGCGACCTCCACATCCACGACCTGGACATGCTCTCCGGCTACTGCGCCGGCTGGTCCCTGCGCACCCTGCTGACCGAGGGCTTCAACGGAGTGCCCGGACAGATCGACTCCGCCCCGCCCAGGCACCTGTCCTCGGCCGTCGGCCAGATCGTGAACTTCCTCGGCACCCTGCAGAACGAATGGGCGGGCGCCCAGGCCTTCTCCTCCTTCGACACCTACCTGGCGCCCTACGTCCGCCTCGACGCGCTGACGTACGACCAGGTCAGGCAGTGCGTCCAGGAGCTCGTGCACAACCTCAACGTGCCCTCGCGCTGGGGCACCCAGACCCCCTTCACCAACCTCACCTTCGACTGGACCTGCCCCGAGGACCTGCGCGAGCAGATCCCGGTGGTCGCGGGGGAGGAGACCGGTTTCACCTACGGCGAGCTCCAGGCCGAGATGGACATGATCAACCGGGCGTACATCGAGGTGATGACCGAAGGCGACGCCGCCGGGCGGGTGTTCACCTTCCCCATCCCGACCTACAACATCACCCGGGACTTCCCCTGGGAGAGCGAGAACGCCGAGCGGCTCTTCGCGATGACGGCCAAGTACGGGCTCCCGTACTTCCAGAACTTCATCAACTCCGAGCTCGAACCCCACATGATCCGCTCCATGTGCTGCCGGCTCCAGCTCGACCTGACCGAGCTCCTCAAGCGCGGCAACGGCCTCTTCGGCAGCGCCGAGCAGACCGGCTCGCTCGGCGTGGTCACCCTCAACTGCGCCCGCCTCGGGCACCGTTACGCGGGCGACGAGCCGGGGCTGCTGGCCGAGGTGGACCGGCTGTGCGAACTCGCCAAGGACAGTCTCGAAATCAAGCGGATCACCGTCCAGGACCTGATCGACGGCGGTCTCTTCCCTTACACCAAGCGGTACTTGGGCACCCTGCGCAACCACTTCTCCACCATCGGGGTCAACGGGATCAACGAGATGGTCCGCAACTTCAGCGCGGACGCCCACGACATCACCACCCCCGAGGGCCACGCCCTCGCGGTCCGCCTCCTGGACCGGGTCCGGGCCCGGATGGTCGACTTCCAGGAGAGCACCGGCCACCTCTACAACCTGGAAGCCACCCCCGCCGAGGGCACGACGTACCGCTTCGCGAAGGAGGACCGGGCCCGCTTCCCCGGCATCCTCCAGGCCGGCACCGACGCCAACCCGTACTACACCAACTCCTCGCAGCTGCCCGTCGGCTGGACCGACGACCCCTTCGAGGCGCTGGAGCGCCAGGACGAACTGCAGGGCAAGTACACGGGCGGCACCGTCCTGCACCTGTACACCCCCGAGCGGATCCCGACGGCGGAGGCCTGCGCCAAGCTGGTCCGGCGCTCGCTGGAGACCTTCCGGCTCCCCTACCTGACGGTGACCCCGACCTTCTCCATCTGCGCGGACCACGGCTACCTGGCGGGGGAGCAGCCGAACTGCCCCACCTGCGGGGCGGCGTGCGAGGTCTGGACCCGGGTCATGGGCTACCACCGCCCCGTGTCCTCCTTCAACATCGGCAAGAAGGGCGAACACGCCGAGCGCGTCCACTTCAAGGCGACGGTGTGAGCGCCGCAGCGGCCGGCGGGGCGAGCGAAGGCGTGAGCGCCACCGCGCAGCCGGACGGGGTCATCCGCATCGGCGGCTGGTCCCGGCTGTCCACCTGCGACTGGCCCGGCCGGCTGGTCACCACCGTCTTCTGCCAGGGCTGCCCCTGGCGGTGCGGCTACTGCCACAACCCCGGTCTGCTGCCCGCCCGGGCCCCCGCCGCCGTCTCCTGGGACGAGGTGCTCGGCCACCTCGCCCGCCGGACGGGGCTGCTCGACGGGATCGTCTTCTCCGGCGGGGAACCGCTGCTCCAGCGCGGTCTGCCGCAGGCGGTACGGGAGGCCCGTGCGCTGGGCCTGGAGGTCGGGCTCCACACCGGGGGAGCCTTCCCCCGGCGGCTGACCCGGCTGCTCGACGCGGGCCTGCTGGACTGGGTCGGCTTCGACGTGAAGGCTCCGCCCGGCCGCTACGAGCGGGTCACCGGCATCGGCCACGCGGCCGCCTCGGCGGAGCGCAGCCTGCGCCTCCTGCTCGCCTCGGGGGTTCCCCACCAGCTCCGCACCACGGTGGACCCGGCCCACCTGGACCCGCCCGCCATGACCGACCTCGACGACTGGCTCGCGGACCTGGGCGCACGCCCCACGCTCCGCCAGACCATGCGACCGCCGGCCGCCTGACGCGCCCCCCTGCTCACCCCGGACGCGCCTCCCTGCGCACCCCGCCTACGCGGCTCCGCCGGGGGCCGGGGCGAACTCGGGCTGGTCCAGCAGCCGCAGCCAGCTGCCGTCGGGCTGGCGGCGTACGACCTGGGCCCGCGCCCCGGTGCCGTCGCTCGGCGGGGTGGAGGTGAGGGCGATGCCGTCGCTCACGAGCGTCGGCAGCGGGGGCTCCGGCTCGAAGTGCGGCCGGTTCACCAGCACCTGCTCCCACAGGGCGCGGATGGCCTCCCGGCCCACCGTCAGCTCGCCGGGCGGGAAGGCCATCACGGCGTCCTCCTCGTAGAGCGCGGCCACCCCGGCCGCGTCGCCGGCGTTGGACCGCTCGACGAACAGGCGGGTGATGTCCTCGGGCTGCAGGGCCTTCTCGTACGACGCGTAGTCCGACATCGCTGCCTCCTGTGCTGGAACCGGGGTGTGCTCTGTGTTCCAAGCCTGACGCCCGCCGCACCAGAAGTCCAACAGCTGGTTCTGCTGGAAGCTAGAATCCACAGTCATGGAACTGAGGCAGCTCGAATACTTCGTCGCGGTGGCCGAGGAGCAGAACTTCACGCGCGCGGCCGAACGCGTCCACATCAGCCAGTCCGGTGTCAGCGCCCAGATCCGCCGCCTCGAAGAGGAACTGGGCGCCGAACTCTTCGACCGGTCCTCCCGCACCGCCACCCTCACCGTCGCGGGCAAGGCCGCTCTGGAACACGCCCGCACCGCCCTCGCCGCCACCGGGGCCCTCGCCCAGGCGGTAGGGGAGGTGACCGGCCTGATCCGGGGCCGCCTCACCGTCGGCATGGTCGTCGGCTGCACCATCACCCCCCTCTTCGACGCCCTCGCCGCCTTCCACCGGGCCCACCCCGGCGTGGAGATCGCCCTGCTGGAGGACAACTCCGACCGCCTCGTCCAGGCGGTGCGCGCCGGCGCCGTCGACCTCGCCCTCGTCGGAACCGCCGCCACCACCCCCGAGGGACTGGAGGCGTTCACCCTCATCAGCGAGCGCCTGGTCGTCGTGGTCCCGGCAGGGCATCCGCTGGCCGTGGCGGACCGGGTGACCCTCCGCGACCTCGGCGGGTACCCGGTCATCTGCATGCCCCCGGGCACGGGGCTGCGTACGGTGCTCGACCAGGCCTGCGCCGGACAGGGGCTGCGGCCCGCGATCGCCCTGGAGGCCGGCGCCGCCGATGCCGTGGCGGACCTCGCGGCGCGCGGGCTCGGGGTCGCCGTCCTGAGCGCCTCGATGGCCGATTCCTATCGCGACCGGCTCACCGCCCGGACCATCGAGGACGTGGAGATCCCGGCCCTGCTGTCCCTGGTCTGGCGCGATACCCGCAGTCCCGCCCTACGGGAGCTGCTCCTGCGGTGCCGCCGCGCCTTCGCGGCGCCGATGGCCGGAGGAGGGACTGTCGCTCCGGTGGACGGCGGGGCATGATCGGGCCGACAGCCGCGCCGCATCCACGGAGACCCCACGTGACCCAGCCCGCAGAGCCGACCGACCGGACCCCCCGCGCCGATCACGCCGACACCGCCGGCCGGGCCGGCGCCGCCACGCGCGGCGGGTCCGTACGCCGCCCCGCCGAATTCCCCGGCGGCCGGGCGCTGTTCCGGCTCTCCGAGGAGATCGCCCACCTGAACCACGGGTCGTTCGGCGCGGTACCCGTCCCCGTCCAGGAGGCGCAGGCCGCCCTCCGGGCACAGGCGCACGCCGATCCCGACGCCTTCTTCATCGGCGCCCCCGACCGGCTCGTCGCGGCCCGGACCCGGATCGCCGCCCGGCTCGGCGGCGATCCGGACGGGCTCGCCTTCGTGTCCAACGCCACCGAGGCCGCCAACGTGGCCCTCGACGCCGTGGAGTTCGCCGCCGGCGACGAGATCCTGGTCACCGACCACGGCTACGGCACGGTCGTCGCGGCCGCCGCCCGCCGCGCCCCCCTCACCACCGTGGCCCTGGGCACCGACCTCCCCGACGAGGACGCCGTACGGGAGACCGTGCTGGCCGGGCTCACCCCGCGGACCCGGGTCGCCGTACTCGACCACATCAGCTCGCCCACCGCCCGGCTCATCGCCTCGCCCCGGCTGCTCGCCGAACTCGCCGAGCGGGGCGTCACCACCATCGTGGACGGCGCCCACGCCCCCGGGATGATCCCCGACCCCCTGGGCGGGGGCGCCGACTTCTGGTTCGGCAACCTCCACAAGTGGGCCTACGCCCCCTCCGGCACCGCGATGCTGGCCGTCGCCCCGCAGC
This sequence comes from Streptomyces sp. NPDC058401, assembly GCF_042722885.1. Classification (NCBI taxonomy): domain Bacteria; kingdom Bacillati; phylum Actinomycetota; class Actinomycetes; order Kitasatosporales; family Streptomycetaceae; genus Streptomyces; species Streptomyces sp. NPDC058401. The sequence goes on along the minus strand of NZ_JBHXKA010000019.1, from coordinate 81,856 downwards.
ACCGCGACCGGGTCCGCCCGCCGGTCCCGTCCTGGGAGGACCACTACGGCTTCCCGCGCTCCGTGGAGAACCGCGCCACCTACGACTACACCGGCTGGCTCGCCGCCCCGGAGGGGCTGGACCTGCTGGAGGAGCTCGACGCCGCCAAGGTGCGGGCCCACAACAGCGCCCTCGCCGCCTACGGCGCGGCCCTGCTCGCCGAGATCCCCGCGGTCGCCCCGCTCCCGTACACCGAGGGCCTCGCCCTGCGCACGCTGCGGCTGCCGCCCGGGGTGGCCGAGACCCCGGACGCCGCCCAGGGCCTGCGCGAGCGGCTCGCGGCCGAGCAGCGGATCCGGGTCCTGATCTGGCCCTGGCCGGGCGGCGGCGGGATCCGGGTGAGCGGGCAGATCTACAACCGGGCCGAGGAGTACGAGCGGCTCGCCGAGGTGCTCCCCGCCTACCTCCGCTAGCAGCGGTCACGGGCCGTGCCGGCCGTGCGGCTGCCCGTCCACGAGGCCGGGGCGGCCGCACGGCCGGGGGCGGCTCAGTACCAGCCGGTGCAGTGGACGTGCTGGGTGGAGTCGTTCTTGGCGCAGGCCCGCATCAGGTAGCCGGCGTCGTTGAACGGCGGGGTGTGGGTGTCCGTGCCGGACTGGACGGTGGTCACGCCCAGCGCGGTCCAACTGCTGCCGCCGTTGCTGGAACGGTCCACCCACACCATGTCGCCCGGGTCGGCCGCGTAGATGCGGCCCCAGCCGCAGCGCGTGGACGGGCTGTAGCGCAGCTCGATCTGGATGGTGTCGACGGTGCTCGTCCGCTTCGTCACGCCGTCGCTGGTGGAACAGGCCAGCACCCCGGTGCCCGCCGCTTGTGCGGTGGTGCCCGTGAGGCCGAGGCCGGCGACGAGTGCGATGCCCGCCGTCAGGACGGCGGCCTTCCTGGTGAACAGCATGGGATCCCCCTGTGGAGCGTCGAGGTGATCGGCACGCCGGGCGGCGTGCCGTCGGTCGGACCTCCGTACGGTCTCCCGGACGGCACCCGCCCGGCGTCAACCGCAGAGTGGACCCCGCCGGTAAACCTCCGCGTCAGTACGGGACCCCCGCCCGCTACACCCCTGGTATGACGACCAACGCCCGCCCTGCCGCGTACGGTTCGCCGATGCGCACCTGGGCCTGGCGGGCGGCGGCTGACCGGTTCCGCTCCGTCGACCCCCGGCTGGCCGACGCCCTGATGGCCCTGGGCCTGACCGGGGTCGCGGTCGTCACCGGACACCAGTACAGGCCGGCGGGCTGGCCCCGGTTCGACGCCGCCGCCTACCTGCTCACCGTGCTGGTCGGGCTGCCCCTCGTCCTGCGCAGGACCGCCCCGGTCTCCGTCCTCGTCGCCTGCTGCCTGGCCTACACCGGGTACCTCGCCGCCGGGTACTCGCCCTCCCTCAACTTCTGGGGCCCCCTGGTCGCCCTGTACGGGGTCGCGGCCCACCGCCCGCCCCGTACCGTCGCCGCGTGCACGGCGCTGACCGCGGTCGTGGTCTTCCTCAGCGGGCTGAGCGCCCATGCGCTGGGGCTGGGGATGTGGGTGGCGGTGCTGCAGGCCCTGTGCGTCCCCGCGGTGGTGGCGGCGTTCGGCAACGGCGCCCGCCGGCTCGGCGAACGCAATCACCAACTGGCAGCCGTCACGGCCCAGTTGCACCGCGAGCAGGAGTGGCGGGCCCGCCGCGCGGTCACCGAGGAGCAGCGGCGCATCGCCCGGGAGCTCCACGACATCGTCGCCCACCACATGTCCGTCATCAGCGTGCAGGCGGGGATGGCCGGTTACGTCTTCCCGACCGCGCCGGACAAGGCCCGGGCGGCGCTCGGCACGATCGCCGAGACCAGCCAGGAGGGGCTGCGCGAACTGAGGCGCATGCTGACCCTGCTGCGTTCGGGCGGCGACGAGGAGGCGGACGTCCGGCCCGGCGCGCCCGCGGAGGAGGACCGGGACGGCGAGCGGACCCCGTACGCGCCCATACCCGGCCTGGCGGGGCTCGCGGAGATGGCCCGGCGGGTGCGGGCCACGGGCGTTCCCGTCGTACTGCGGACGCAGGGCGCCCCGCGGCCGTTGCCGCCGGGTGTGGAACTGTGCGCGTACCGGGTCGTCCAGGAGGCCCTGACCAACGTCATCAAGCACGCTCCCGCGGCCCGCGCCGACGTCCTCGTCGCCCACCTCCCGCACGCCCTGGAGGTCACGGTCACCGACGACGGAGGCGCAGTGGGAACTGCGGGCGCGGTGAGTGCGGTGGGCGCAGCGGGCGGCGTCCGTGCGGGCCGACCAGATCCGGCCAACGTTGTCCCGGGGCCGGGGCACGGCTTGATCGGCATGCGCGAACGCGCGAGGCTCTACGGCGGAACAGTGGTCGTCGGCCCGCGGACCGAGGGGGGATTCAGCGTGCGCCTCACCTTGCCGGTCACTACCGCGCCCGTCACCCCCGCGCGTCCCCTCGGGCCGGAGAACCGGCCGTCGGTGTGATCCGGGTCCTCGTCGTCGACGACCAGGTCCTGATCCGGGCCGGACTGGCGGCCCTGCTCCAGGCGGCGCCCGGCATCGAGGTGGTCGGTGAGGCCGAGGACGGCGAGGACGCCGTGGCCCGCGCGGCCGCCACCCGCCCGGACGTGATCCTGATGGACATCCGGATGCCCGGGCTCGACGGTCCGGCCGCCACCGAGCGGATCCTCGCGGCAGCGGTGGACCCGCTGCCCCGCGTCCTCGTCCTGACCACCTTCGACCTCGACGAGTACGTGTACGCGGCCCTGCGCGCCGGAGCCTCCGGTTTCCTGCTGAAGGACACCGGCCCGGAGCGGCTGCTGGAGGCGGTCGCGGCGGTGGCCCGCGGCGACGTGCTCTTCGCCCCGAGCGTGACGCGGCGCCTCATCGAGGCCTACGTGAACCGCGCGGACCCGGTGCCGGACACCCCGGCCGCCCTCGACGCACTCACCGCCCGCGAGCGGGAGGTGCTGCGGCTGACGGCGCGCGGGCTGTCGAACACGGAGATCGCCGAGCTGCTCTTCATCAGCGAGGCCACCGTCAAGACCCACCTCAACCGGACCATGAGCAAGCTGGCCCTGGACAGCCGGGCACAGGCCGTGGTCGTGGCGTACGAGACGGGGCTCGTCGTCCCGGGAGGCGCGGTCTAAGCGGTCGCCGCCGGGCCGGGCTGTTCGGCGGGGGTCCCCGCCGGGGCGTCCTCCAGCGTCCGGCGCAGCAGGGCGACGGTGGACGCCAGGTGTTCCAGCGAGTCGGCCGTCAGCGGCCCGGCGAGCAGGGAGCGCAGCCCTTCCTCGAACGTGGGCGTGGCGGCGGCCAGCAGCGCGGCTCCCTCGGGGGTCAGCTCCAGCAGGGACGAGCGGCGGTTGCCGGGATGGGGCCGCCGGACCGCCCAGCCGGCCGCCTCCAGGCGGTCCACCCCCTTGCTGGTCGCCCCGACGGTGATGGCGGCCTCCTGGGCCAGGTCGTTGACCCGGCAGCCGGCCCGCCCGTCGATGATGCGCAGGAACTCGAACTGGCCCATCGTCAGGCCGTGTTCGGTTCGCAGGCGGTCGCCCAGCGCGTTGTAGAGCCTGATCTCGCAGCGGACGAGGTCCATGAACACCTGCGCGAGGTCGGTCACGCTCAACTCCAGATTCGCGGGAATGATATTCCTGGGAATATAGTTCCTGATGAAGAACTTCCCAAGAAGGAAACGTCATCCGGAGGATCCCATGAGCACGGCACAGCGCGCGACGGTCGACGCCCTGATGCGCCAGGTCCCGTTCGACGGCAGCCTCCCGCCGGAGCGGATGCGCAAGGACTTCGAGGCCCAGATGACCGCGGGCCCGGCCCCGGCCGGGGTGACCGTCACCCCCTCCGTGCTCGGCGGGCGTCCCGCCCTGACCGTCGAACCCGAGGGCGGCCCCGCCGCTGGGACGGCCGCGGGGACGGCCCCCGCGACGGACCCCGCGACGGCTACGGGGACGGACCCCGCGACGATCCTCTACTTCCACGGCGGAGCCTGGGTCTTCGGCTCACCCGAGACGGCCCTGCAGCTCACCGCCGCCCTGGTGCGCCGCACCGGAGTGCGCGCCGTCTCGGTGGACTACCGGCTCGCCCCCGAACACCCCTTCCCCGCCGCGGTGGAGGACGGCCTCGCCGCCTACCGCGGACTGCTGGACCAGGGGGTTCCGGCCGGGCGGATCGTCCTGGCGGGGGACTCGGCCGGCGGTGGCCTCGCCATCGTCACGCTGCTCACCGCCCGCGAGGCCGGACTGCCGCTGCCGGCCGCCGCGGTCGTCTTCTCCCCGGGCCTGGACGCCACCCTCTCGGGCGAGAGCATGACCACGAAGCACGAGGCCGACCCGGTCTTCACCCGCGCCGACCTGGCCGCCGTCTTCACCCACCACCTGGCCGGACAGGACCCCGCCCAGCCGCTGCTGAGCCCGGCCCTCCACGCGGACCCGGCCGGGCTGCCCCCGCTGCTGCTCCAGGCCGGTTCCAACGAGGTCCTGCTGGACGACTCCACCCGGTTCGCCGCCCGGGCGGCCGCGGCCGGGGTCGACGTCCGGCTCGACGTCACCGCGGACGTCCCCCACGTCTTCCAGGCCTTCGAAGGTCTGCTCGACGAGGCCGACGCGGCCCTGGACCGCGCCGCCCGGTTCGTCACCGACGCCCTGGCGCGCGCAGCAGAGAAGGCCTGGTAGACCGTCTTCCTAGTCGCGCCGGAGCAGGTACGTGTCCATGATCCAGCCCTTGCGGGCGCGGGCCTCGGTCCGCAGCTCCTCGATCCGGCCGGCGACCTCCGCCAGCTTTCCCGAGACCAGGATCTCGTCGGGGGTGCCGACGTACGCACCCCAGTAGATGTACAGGTCCTGGTCGAGGTGGGCGGTGAAGGCGTGCCGGGCGTCCAGCATCACCACCACGTCGTCCACGCCGTCCGGCCAGCCCTCCGCGAGCCTGCGCCCGGTGGTGATCTGGACCGGGCGGCCCACCCGGTTCAGGGTGGTGCGGTGGCGGGCCAGCAGCGAGGAGATGCTGCTGATGCCCGGCACGACCTCGTGCTCGAAGGCGACCCGGCCCTTCTCCAGCACCTCGTCGAGGATCGCGAGGGTGGAGTCGTAGAGCGAGGGATCGCCCCACACCAGGAACGCGCCCGTCTCGCCCTCCGCCAGGTCCTCGGCGATGAACCGCTCGAACAGCTCGGCCCGCGCGCTGCGCCAGCCGTCCACGGTGGGGGTGTAGTCGGAGGGCGTCCGGTCGCGGTCGGGATCGCGGCCCTCCACCAGCCGGTGTCCGGGGCGGGCGTGCGCGTCGAGCATCGCGCGCCGCAGCCCGGTCAGATCCGCCTTCTCCTCGCCCTTCTCCAGGATGAGGAATGCGTCCGCCGCGCCGATCGCCCTGACCGCCTGGAGGGTCAGGTGGTCCGGGTCGCCCGCGCCTATGCCGATCACTGAGAACTTCTTCACCGGGCTATTCTGCCCGTCATGCGCGCCGCCCTGTTCGTCACCTGCGTCAACGACGCGCTGTACCCGCGCACGGGCATCGCCGTGGTCCGCCTCCTGGAGCGGCTCGGGGTCACCGTGGACTTCCCCGCCGCGCAGAGCTGCTGCGGGCAGCCGCAGTACAACACCGGCTACCGGCGCGAGGCCGAACCGCTGGTCCGGCGCACCGCCGAGGCCTTCGCGGGACACGAGTACGTGGTCACCCCGTCCGGTTCCTGCGCCGCCATGGTCCGCGCCCACTACCCCCGGATCGGGCGCGCGGCCGAGGCCGAGGGCCGGGGCCCCGCGCTGGCCGCGCTGGCCGAGGACCTCGTACCGCGCGTGTACGAGCTCACCGAGTTCCTGGTCGACGTCCTCGGGGTGACCGACGTCGGCGCGTACTTCCCGCACACCGTCACCTACCACCCGTCCTGCCACGGCCTGCGCGGCCTCGGGCTCGGCGACCGGCCCCGCCGGCTGCTCGCCGCCGTACGCGGCCTGGAACTGCGTGAACTGCCCGGCGCCGAGGAGTGCTGCGGCTTCGGCGGGACCTTCGCCGTCAAGAACCCGGACGTATCGGCGGCGATGGGCACCGACAAGACCGGCCACGCGCTGTCCACGGGCGCCGAGGTGCTCTGCGGCGCCGACAACTCCTGCCTCGCCCACCTGGACGGCATCCTGCGCCGGCAGGGCGCCCCGCTGCGGGCCCTGCACCTCGCCGAGATCCTGGCCGCGACGGAAGAGGAACCACTCCTATGACGGGCACCTACCTCGGCATGCCGGCCTTCCCCGACGCGGCCCGCGAAGCCGTACGGGACGAGGTGCTGCGCGCCAACCTCCGGCACGCCACGCACACCATCCGCGACAAGCGGGCCCGTGCCGTCGCCGAACTGGAGGACTGGGACCGGCTGCGCGCGGCCGGCAAGGCGGTCAAGGACCACACGCTGGCGCACCTCGACCGGTACCTGCTCCAGCTGGAGGCCGCCGTCACCGCCGCGGGCGGCACCGTCCACTGGGCGGCCGACGCCGACGAGGCCAACCGCATCGTGACGGACCTGGTCCGGGCCACCGGGGAGACGGAGGTCGTCAAGGTCAAGTCCATGGCCACCCAGGAGATCGGCCTCAACGAGGCGCTGGAGGCCGCCGGGATCGCCGCGTACGAGACCGACCTCGCCGAGCTCATCGTCCAGCTCGGCCACGACCGGCCCTCCCACATCCTGGTCCCGGCCATCCACCGCAACCGTGGCGAGATCCGCGACATCTTCGCCGCGGAGATGGGCGGCTGGGGCCGCCCGGCCCCCGAGGGGCTGGGCGACGACCCGCGCGAGCTCGCCGAAGCGGCCCGGCTGCACCTGCGCGAGAAGTTCCTGCGGGCCAAAGTCGCCGTGTCCGGCGCCAACTTCATGGTCGCCGAGACCGGCACCCTGGTCGTCTTCGAGTCCGAAGGCAACGGCCGGATGTGCCTGACCCTGCCCGAGACCCTGATCTCGGTGGTCGGCATCGAGAAGGTGGTCCCGACCTTCCGCGACCTGGAGATCTTCCTCCAGACGCTGCCCCGCTCCTCGACCGCGGAGCGGATGAACCCGTACACGACCATGTGGACCGGGCTCGGGCCGCCGAACGGGCCCGACGGCGACGGCCCCTCCGCCTTCCACCTCGTCCTCCTCGACAACGGCCGCACCGACACCCTCGCCGACGAGGTGGGCCGCCAGGCCCTGCGCTGCATCCGCTGCTCGGCCTGCCTCAACGTCTGCCCGGTGTACGAGCGCGCCGGCGGCCACGCCTACGGCTCCGTCTACCCGGGCCCGATCGGCGCCATCCTCAGCCCCCAGCTCCGCGGCACCGGGAGCGAGATCGACGCCACCCTGCCCTACGCCTCCACCCTGTGCGGAGCCTGCTACGAGGTCTGCCCGGTCGCCATCGACATCCCCGAGGTACTGGTCCACCTGCGCGAACGCGTGGTCCAGGGCGGCCCGGTGACCCGCGAGGGCATCCGGGTCCGGCTCCGCCCCGCCGACGGCCACACCGCGGAACGGGCCGCCATGCGGGCCGCCCGGCTCCTCCTCGACCGCCCGGGCGCGCTGCGCGCGGGGGAGCGGCTGCTGGCCCGGGCCCGGCGGCTGCAACCGCGCCGGCTGCCGGGGCCGGGGCGGGCCTGGACGGACAGCAGGGAGCTGCCGGAGCTCCCCGAGCGCTCGTTCCGCGACTGGTGGGCGGCGCGCGAGAAGGAGGCACGCCCATGAGCACCAGGGAACAGATCCTGGCCCGCATCCGCCGGGCCCTGCCCGAGCCGCGCCCGGACACCGCGATCCCCCGGGACTACCTCCAGGTCCACGGCGCCCGCACCCCGGCCGAGACCGTGGACCTGCTCGCCGCGAACCTCACGGAGTACCGGGCCAAGGTGCACCGGGTCGGTGAGGACGGCATCGCCGCGCTGCTGGCCCGCCTCCTCGCCGAGCGCGGAGCGTCCTCGGTGCTCGTACCGCCCGGGCTGCCCCCGTACTGGACGGCGGCCGTCGACGCGGCCACGGTCCACGACCGCGCGGACTCCACCCCGTACCAACTGGACTCCGTGGACAGCGTGGTGACCGGCTGCGCCCTGGCGATCGCCGAGACCGGCACGCTCGTCCTCGACGGCGGCCCCGCGTCGGGGCGGCGCCGGATCACCCTCGTCCCCGACCACCACATCTGCGTGGTCCGCGTCCCCGGCCAGGTGGTGGACTCCGTCCCGCAGGCCCTTCCCCTGCTGGACCCCACCCGCCCCCTGACCTGGATCTCCGGCCCCTCCGCCACCAGCGACATCGAGCTGGACCGGGTGGAGGGCGTGCACGGCCCCCGCACCCTGGAAGTGGTCCTGCTCGGCGCACAATGAGGACATGCCCTCCCACCTCGCCCTCACCGCCCTCGTGGTCCACGACTACGACGAGGCCATCGACTTCTACACCCGCGCCGTCGGCTTCGACCTCGTCGAGGACACCGCGCGGCCCGACGGCTCCCGCTGGGTCGTGGTGCGCCCGCCGGGCGCCACGGAATCCGCCCTCCTGCTGGCCCGCGCCAAGGACGACGCCCAGCGCTCCCGCGTCGGCGACCAGACGGGCGGCCGCGTCGGCTTCTTCCTCTACACCGACGACTTCACCGCCGACCACGCCCGGATGACCGCCGAGGGCGTCCGCTTCCTGGAGGAGCCGCGCCACGAGGCGTACGGCTCGGTCGCCGTCTTCCAGGACCTCTACGGCAACCGCTGGGACCTCCTCCAGCCGGCGTAGGCCCCGGCCGGGCGTCGGCCCGGGATCAGGCCGGGCCGGGGCCGCCCGTGAGCTGCGGGGCCTCGGCCGCCGCGTCGACGGCCGCGCCGGCCTCCACCCGTACCGCCAGCTCCCGGGCCCACCCGGCCAGCCCGGGGAGGTCCATCCCGTACGGAGGGCCGTCCCCGGCTTTGTCCGGCCCGTCCAGCCCGGCCAGGGCAGCGGCTCCGCGGCGCAGCAGCCGCGCCCCGCCGACCGCGTTCCCGCGCGCGGCGTGCGTCAGCCCGACCGCCAGCTGCGCCAGCGCCCGCCACAGCGGGGCCGCCTCCGCGGGCCCGGACTTCCACGCGTCCTCGAACACCTCGTGCGCGTGGAAGGGCATCCCCGCGTCCAGCAGCCGCTGCGCCTCGCGCACGGTCTCCCCGGGCTCCCGCACCACCCCTTCGGCCTGCCGTTCCACCCCTTGGGCCCCGTAGGGCAGCGGCCGCCCCAGCCCGTCCCTGGGCCGAGCGTTCCGCGCCCGCCCCTCACCGTCCCGATCCCGTACGTTCACGTCCCCATCCTCCCCCGCGCCGATAACCCGTGCATGCACACCCCTCGCCGTGGGGTAATGTTCTGCATGTGCCGCAGGGACGGGGGAAACCCCAGATCAGAAGCACATCGGGACGTGGCGCAGCTTGGTAGCGCACTTGACTGGGGGTCAAGGGGTCGCAGGTTCAAATCCTGTCGTCCCGACTCGAAAGAGTCGTAGACCGAAGGGTCGTTTCAGAGAAATCTGAAACGGCCCTTCGGTCTTTTTCGTGTGACCCTTGCGCGGAATTCACGTGCGCAGCAAGCGGAGTTGCGCCACACGCCACATGACGCCCCTGCACTGAGAGGACGTACCACCTCACCTCCAGGGAGCGTCGTATGCGCAAGACATCGCAGGCAGCCGCGTCGTCCGCCGCCGTCCTCGCCTTCTGCGTGGTCACGGCCCTCGGTACGGCGCCGGCAACCGGAGCCGCCGAACGGCCGGCCCCGACACCGCAGCTGCTGGACGCCACGAACGTCGGGCCCCTCACGCTCCCGTCCGCCACCTCGGTGCGGTCCGTCGTGCTCGCTCCGGGGGTCACCCAGACCTCCCTGGTCCTCGGCCGGACCGACGCCGACGACGTGTGGACCGTCCACGTGAACCAGCCCCTGACCGCCGACGGGCCGTACGGCTCGGCCACCGCGGCCCTCGGCGCCAAGGCGCGGGCCGACCAGGTGGCCGGGGCCCTGCGGGCCAAGGGCTTCGACCCCCGGGTGGAACGCGTCCTCATCCCCGCCTTCGCCGACCGCCCGGCCGGCACGCTGGGCTGGACCGTGCGGATCGGGCGGTACGCCGACCAGGGCGCGGCGACGGCCGCGCTCGCCCAGGTCAAAGCGGCCGGGTTCGCCGGGGACACCCGGTACACGGCGCAGGACGGCACGGACGCCGACGCCCTCCAGCGGGTGTTCGTCCTGCGGGTGGACTTCAAGCGGTTCACCGGCCGTCTGGCCAGCGACTTCGGCCCGAACATCGACGTCCACGAGAAGCTGCCCGACCTGGCGGCAGCCGCCGGGGCGCTGGCGGGCGTCAACGCCCAGTGGTTCGCCGACAAGGCGTCGCTCGGGCTGTACGTGAAGGACGGCCGGCTGCTGAGCGGCGCCACCCAGGGGCGCAGCGGGGTCAGGATCACGGACGGCGGGCGGAAGTTCGACGTCGACACGTACACCACGCGGATCACGGTCGGCGCGGGCGGCTCCACCCGCGAGGTCGACGGCATCAACCGGATACCCGGCGAGATCTGGAACTGCGGGGGCGTCGGCGGCGACCTGCCCACCCAGCACCCGCAGCACGACCTCAAGTGCACCGACGACAGCGAGATCGTCCGCTTCACCCCCGAGTGGAGCACCCCGCCGACCGGAGCGGGCGCCGAGGTGGTCCTGGACCGCAACGACCGGGTGACGGCGGTGCACCGCACGCGCGGGGCCAAGCCGCCCGCGGGCGGCTCCACCCTCCAGGCCATCGGCGAGAGCGCCGACTGGCTGCTCGCGCACGCGCGTACCGGCGCCCGGCTGCGCATCGTCCAGCGCGTTCTGGACGGCGCCGGGCACCAGGTCCCGCTCACCCGGGACACCACGATCGTCCAGACCGGCCCGACGCTGATCCGCGACGGGCAGATCGCGGTCAACGCCCTCGCCGACGGCATCATCCGCCAGGGAGCCGACCAGACCTTCACCTACAACTGGGTGGTACGCGGCAACCCGCGCACCATGCTCGGCATCGACGCCCAGGGGAGGCTGCTGCTGGCCGTCGTGGACGGGCGCCGGGCCGGGTGGAGTTCGGGCCTGGGCGTGGCCGCCGCCGCGAAGCTGATGAAGGACCTGGGCGCCCGGGAGGCGCTGAACCTCGACGGCGGCGGTTCGAGCGTGATGGTCACCGCCCCCTCGGGCATCGTCAACCGCCCCTCGGACGCCACGGGTCCGCGCTACCTGGGCAACGTCCTGCTGCTGGAGTCCGCCAAGACCGGCGGCTGACAGTTCTCTTTCGTGCAGCAAACGCCCCGCGAGAACGAAATGAACGAGTGAGCCCGACCCCAACCGCACCGGCCCAGACCAGCCAGAAGTGGACCATTTGGGATCGGGCTTGTCGTTGTCGTGATGACATCCGCTCGGATTTTACTGTGCCCTTGCGAATTTCATGCCCTACTCTGCGGTGATCCACGTCCTTGACGTTCTCAGGAAGACGCAGAAACCCATGACTCGCCGCAGAGCCGGTGGACGAGTGCCCCGCGCACTCACCGCCCTTTTCACGCTCGTCCTCCCGCTCACCGCGGTAGACCTCCTCAACGCGCCGGGCGCGGCCGCAGCGACCCCGACCAAGCCCGAGGTCATCAGCGCCGGAGCCTTCGAGGGGTTCTGGTCGCCTTCGGCCGACGGCCTCAAGCCGGTACCGTGCAACGGCTGGACACGCAACAGCGGCCTGGCGCTGATCGCGAACCTGCGCGACATCGACGGCGGCAGCGTCACCGCTCAGTTCGTCGTCACCACCGCCGCGGGCGTGGCCGTGCCCGTTCCCAAGGCGACCACCGTGGCGAGCGGCGGCACGTCGACCACCACTGTTCCCGGCGTGAACCTGCCCACCGGTGCCTACAAGTGGAAGGTTCGCGCCAAGGATGAGGAAGGCGCCTACAGTGCCTTCACCGCCGACTGTGCCTTCAACGTCGACGCGGACCCGCCCACGGAGCCCGTCACCGTCACCAAAGAGGACGGCACCCCCCTCACCACTCAGCAGGCGCGCACCAAGCTGCGCCTCAAGTTCAAGAACCCGGCCACCGACCTCGCAGGGTTCTGCTGGTCCCTGGACCGCCCCATCTCCGTATCCAGCGAGCTTTGTGGAGCCAACTGGATTCCTCTCGCTCCTGGCGGCACGGAAGCCACCGCCGAAGTCACTCTCACGGAACGGTTCGGGCACAACCTGTACGTCCTCGCCGTAGACAAGGCCGGCAACAAATCGCCGACCGACAATGCCGCCGACGTCACGAGACTGAATACCTTCTCGCCCACCTTCGTCTACCCGGCCGGGCAGACTCCGCTGAACCGGGCGTACTCGGACCTCCTCGGCGACCTCAATGGCGACGGCTTCGTCGACCTACTGGGCCCCGAAGCAGACGGCGGTCTGCGCCTCTACACCGGCAATGGAGCCGGCCGCGTGCAGATGCGTTCCATCGCGGACTCCGGCTGGAAGGGTGCGCTGATCGCGCACGGCGGTGACTTCACCGACTTGGTCAGCCCCACGGGCGCACCTGACGGCTACGAGGATGCCATTGTCCGCTTGAGCGACAACAAGCTCTACCTCTATGCCGGCAATGGGTTCGGCGACTTCTCGCACGCCAAGCGCCGGGAACTGACCCCGCCTCCCGGTCTCGGTTCCGCGGGCTGGGGGCGAATCCAGCAGATGATCGCCCCCGGCGATCTGGATCAGCGCACCGAAAGCGGGTTCAGGAAGGGCAATGACCTGGCCGTCGTCGAATGTGTGGACGATGCCTGCTCCGGCGCCCGTCTGCGCATCTATTCCGGCCAGACCAAACCGGGTGATTCGAGCCCGGAACAGGGCAGTCCCTTCGACTTCAAGGCCCCCTCCTACACCGGCGGCACCACCTGGAAGAACTACGAGATCCTCGGCATCGGTGACCAGAACGGCGACGGGGTCAAGGACATCCTCGCCCGCAACAAGATCGACGGGAACCTGTACCTCTACGCCGGCAAGATCGGCGCGGATGGCAAGTTCGGCCTCGCTCCCCGCACCACCTACGCCACCGGGGGCTGGCGTCCCGCCGACCGCCCGCTGATCGTCAGTCACGGCAATGCCCAGGGCACCGTCGTCAACAAGACGATCACCGACGAGGGTCAGGTCATCCCGTACAAGCAGTTCCAGCCCAAGGCGGGTGACGAGCAGGGCGACCTGTGGGCCACCACTCCCGCGGATCCCAAGCGCGTGGTGAACTACGTGGACAGCGCGGGCAAGCCGGCCACCACCACCTGCCCCACCGGCTGCCTGCTCTACTATCCGGGCGGTCCCACCGGCCTCAAGCAGCCCCAGCTGGTCGGCGCGAGCGGCTGGGCGACCAGCGTCACCAACCTCTTCTGAGCTGACCCGTCCCGAACAGCACGTGCGGCGCCGCCGGTGGATCCGGCGGCGCCGCTCGTCGTTCAGGAGGAGTGCTCCGTCAGGATCGCCGGGTCCGAGAGGCCCGCCGCGCCGGTCTCCACCTTGCCGGCGAAGCGGCGCAGGAAGGCCGGGGAGCCGGATGCGGTGGCCGTCACGTCGTACCAGCGGCGGGTGTTCTTCAGGGAGACGGTGTGCTTGACGGTGGCGCCCCTGGGGATCGTGAGGCGCTTCGGGCCGCCGCCGTAGGCGTTGGTCAGCGTCACCGTGGCGGTGGAGCGCCCGGCGTTCGTGAGGGTGAGGTCCAGGTTCCCGGTGGCCGCGTTGTGGCGGGCGGTGACCTCGGGGCCGGGGGTGGTGCCGGGGTTGCGGAAGCCGCGCAGGAAGCCGTTGGGGCCGTGCACGGTCAAGTCGGTGGCGCCGGCCGAGTGGGCCGTGTTCCAGGTGTCCGCGATCGACTTTCCGGCCTCGGTGGTGTAGGTCCAGGGGGCGTCGCTGCGGTTGCCGGAGGTGACGTAGAACTGCGCCCCCAGCTGCGGGCCTCCGCTGAACGTCAGCCGGAACCTGCCCTCGGAGACGAGCGCGGAACCGTCCACGTACGGGGCGTACTTGAGCGCGCGCGTGGGGCGCAGGCCCTTCTCCTGGCGCGGCATGGTCCCGCGGGCCGGCGGGGTGGCCCGGAAGTCGGGGTGGCGCTCGCGGTCCGGCGGGAACCAGCCGTCGGTGCCGGGCAGCGGGGCCGGGGCGGTGTGCTTGCGGGCGAAGTCGAAGGCGGAGGTCAGGTCGCCGCAGACGGCACGGCGCCAGGGCGAGATGTTGGGCTCGTGGACGCCGAAGCGCTGCTCCATGAAGCGGATGACCGAGGTGTGGTCGAAGGTCTCGGAGCAGGCGTAGCCGCCGGTGCTCCAGGGGGAGACGACGAGCATCGGGACGCGCGGGCCCAGGCCGTAGGGTCCGGCCACGTACCCGGCCTTGCCGGGGAACACGTCCAGGGCGGTGGGCGTGGTCGACAGGCCCTGCGCGGCGCTCGCGGGGGCGTAGGGCGGGACGAGGTGGTCGAAGAAGCCGTCGTTCTCGTCGTAGGTGATGAAGAGGGCGGTCTTCGCCCACACGTCGGGGTCGGCGGTGAGCGCGTCCAGGACCTGGGAGATGTACCAGGCGCCGTAGTTGGACGGCCAGTTGGAGTGCTCGCTGAAGGCCTCGGGGGCGGCGATCCAGGAGATCTGGGGGAGGGCGCCGTTCACCACGTCCGCGCGAAGCTTGTCGAAGTACCCTTCGCCCGCCTTGGCGTTGGTGCCCGTACGGGCCTTCTCGTGAAGGGCGCTGCCGGGCTGGGCGTCGCGGTAACTGTTGAAGTACAGCAGCGAGTTGTCGCCGTAGTTGCCGCGGTAGGCGTCCTCGATCCAGCCCCAGGATCCATCGGCGTCGAGGCCGTCACCGATGTCCTGGTACACCTTCCAGGAGACTCCCGCGGCCTCCAGGCGCTCGGGGTAGGTGGTCCAGCCGTAGCCTGCCTCGGCGTTGTTGAGGACCGGGCCGCCGCCCCGGCCGTCGTTGCCGGTGTGGCCCGACCAGAGGTAGTAGCGGTTGGGGTCGGTGGAGCCGATGAACGAGCAGTGGTAGGCGTCGCAGATGGTGAATGCGTCCGCGAGGGCGTAGTGGAAGGGGATGTCCTCGCGGGTCAGGTGGGCCATCGTGGTGGCCGTCTTGGCGGGTACCCAGTTGTCGTACCTGCCCTGGTTGAAGGCGCTCTGGCCGCCCGCCCAGTCGTGGTTGAGGCCCTGGAGGAACTCCATCCCGAGGTCCTCTGACGGCGGCCGGAAGGGCAGCGTCTCCTTCGTGCCGTCGGACTGGTGCCAGACGGACTTGCCGCTGGGCAGGGTCACGGGGCGCGGATCGCCGAAGCCGCGGACACCGCGCAGCGCGCCGAAGTAGTGGTCGAAGGAACGGTTCTCCTGCATGAGCACCACGATGTGCTCGACGTCCGCTATGGAGCCGGTGGCGCCCTGCGCGGGGATGGCGGCGGCGCGGGCGATGCTCTCGCCCAGCATCGTCAGGGCCGTGGTACCGCCCGCGAGCTGCAGGAAACGCCGGCGATTGAGTTCTGCCATGGCGGGAACGACCTCCACGTCGAGGGGTGACTGAGTACCCCAGCACAGCGCGTCCGGGGTTCCGGTAAGGGAGCCTGGCGTGACGCCGGCGCGTACACCAGGCGAACGGCGGCCGGGTTCCGCGGCCGGTCGGCCGGATCCGGACCCTCGGGAGAAAAGCCTTGGACCGCGCGGGCGCCCGTGCGGGACACTCCGCTTTCTGACCTGACGGTCCGAGAAGGCAGGGTTGGGATGGGATCGCCCGAATCGCACGAAAGTTCACTGAACGAGGGTCCGCCGATCGAGAGTCCACCGAACGAGGTTCCACCGCGCAGGAGTCCGGTACTCCTCGCGCTCCGCTACTACGGGCGGGAGCTGGTCCGGCTGCGCCGGCTGACGGCGCCCGCGATGCTGCTCCCGGCGCTGGGAAACATCGGCATCCACTACGTCGCGCCGCTGGTCGTCGCCAAGCTCGTCGGCCGGATCGCGGGCGGCGGGGAAGCCGCCGGGGGAGCGGGCGGCGCCCTCGGCTGGGCGATGCCCTACGTCCTCGGCTTCGCCGGGGTCCTGCTGCTGTCGGAGGCGTTCTGGCGCATCGGGCTGCACTGCCTGAACCGCGTCGACGCCCGCGGCATCGAGCAGCTCTACGTCACCGGAATGGACGAACTCTTCGCCAAGGACGCCGCGTTCTTCCACGACAACTTCGCCGGATCCCTCACGAAGCGGGTCCTGAGCTTCGCCTCCCGCTTCGAGGAGTTCGTCGACACGCTGACGTTCTCGGTCATGGGCAGCTTCGTGCCCCTGCTGTTCGCCTCGGTGGTGCTGTGGCAGTACGACCCGCTCCTCGTCGTCGGGCTGCTGGTGATGATCACGTTCACGGGGCTGTGCGTGGTGCCCCTGATCCGCCGCCGCCAAGTGCTCGTCGCCCGGCGGGAGGAGGCCATCGCCCGGGTGTCCGGCCACGTGGCCGACAGCCTGATGAACATGGACACGGTCCGCGCCTTCGCCGCAGAGTCGCGCGAGGCCGCCGAACACCGCACCCGGGTCGCGGAGTCGAGGCGCCTCACGCTGCGCTCGTGGGACTACGGCAACCTGCGCATCGACACGTTGGTCGCACCCCTGTCCGTGGCGACGAACGTGCTGGGGCTGCTGCTCGCCATCGTGCTCGGCGGGGGAGCGCACGGGGTGGAGGCGGTCATCGTCGCCTTCACCTACTACGCCGGCGCGACGCGGATCATGTTCGAGTTCAACCAGATCTACCGCCGCCTGGAAAGCTCGATGACGGAGGCCGCACAGTTCACCGAACTGCTGCTGACACCGCCGACCGTGCTCGACCCGGAGGAGCCGGAACCGCTGCGCCACCCGCCGGTCGCCGAGGTCCGGTTCGACCGGGTGGTCTTCGGCCACGAGGGCGGGAAGCCGCTCTTCGAGGGCCTGGACCTGGCCGTGCCCGCAGGGTCGAAGCTCGGTCTCGTCGGCCGCTCCGGCGGGGGCAAGACCACGCTCACCCGGCTGCTGCTGCGGATGACGGACATCGACGCGGGCCGGATCCTGATCGGCGGGCAGGACATCAGCCGGCTGAGCCAGGCCGACCTGCGCAGCCTGATCGCCTACGTCCCCCAGGACCCGGCGATGTTCCACCGCACGCTGCGCGACAACATCGCCTTCGCCCGCCCGGACGCCACCGAGGCGGAGATCCGCCGGGCGGCCGAGGCGGCGCACGTCACGGAGTTCGCCGACGGGCTGGCGGACGGCTTCGACACCATGGTGGGCGAGCGCGGGGTGAAGCTGTCCGGCGGGCAGCGCCAGCGGGTGGCCCTCGCCCGGGCGATCCTGCGCGACGCGCCGGTCCTGCTCCTCGACGAGGCGACCAGCGCCCTGGACTCCGAGAGCGAGATCCTGGTCCAGGACGCGCTGTGGCGGCTGATGGCCGGGCGGACGGCGCTCGTGGTCGCACACCGGCTGAGCACGGTCGCCACCATGGACCAGCTCGTCGTCCTGGACCACGGGCGGATCGTCGAGCAGGGCACCCACCATCAACTGCTCGCCGCGGACGGCGCCTACGCGAAGCTGTGGCAGCACCAGTCGGGCGGCTTCATCGACGACACCACGGCGCGGGCAGACCTGCACTGACCGTCGTACCGGCGGGAGCCGTCGTACCGGAGCCGGTGCGACGGCGCCCGGTCAGGACTGCGCCGTCAGGCCTGCGCCGTCAGGACTCCGCCGTCAGGGCGAGCTGCCGCTCGCGGTCCTGTCTGAGGAGCTGGGGGATGGCGCCGCTCGGCGCCACGCCCAGTTCCGCGGAGAGCAGCTCCCGGTAGCCGCGGTAGCGGCGGTGGGCGTCGGCCACCTCGCCGACGAACAGGCACGACTGCACGGCGATGCGCCGCGGCCCCTCCCGCAGCGGGTCGGCCTGGGTCGCGGCGTCGGCCAGTTCGAGCACCGCGGCGTGCTGCCGGCGCTGGAGGAACCTTTCGGCGAGCCGCTCCAGCGTCTGGACGCGCTGGACCTTCCACTTCTCCTGGAACGGTACGAGCCAGTCGTCGTCCCAGTCGTTCAGCAGCGGGTGCCGCAGTACGTTCCACGCCTGTGGCAGGTGGTCCCCGGCCGCCGCCGCCCCGCCCGCACCGGACACCGCCGCGATCAGCCTGGCCGCTGACCGGTAGTCCACCTCGACGTGCTCGGTGAGGGCGACGGTGGTGTGGGAGGCCCGCAGCAGGCCGCCGGCCGTGGCCTGATTCAGTCGCCACAGGGTCTGGCGCAACCGGGCACCCGCCCGGTCGGCCGGGGCGTCGGGCCAGAGCCGGGCGGCAAGGTCGCCGCGCCTGAGCGGGCGGTCACCGAGCACCAGGGCCGCGACGAGCCGTTGCTGGATGTCGCTGAGGTCGGTGACCCGCTGGTCGGTGCGGCATACGAAGCCCGGCAACAGCGATATGTGCACGGTGCCTAAGCCGGTGGGGTTCATCGCACCTCTCGGGTCGTCCGACGGGCCGCCGGCCGCCGGGTGGGCGCTCCATTGATCCCGATTTCCACGTTCGCTTCACATGGGCTTCACAACGGCTGTGGTATGAGCCTGAGGCAAGGTCCGGAGAGCGTCAACACCCGTGCGCGGCGCGTTCCGGCCGTCCCGATCCGCTGTCGGAAGACGCCCGCCCGCGTTGCGTATGTCCCCTTCGTCGCTCCCGCACAACCCACATTCGTGGGGTTGTTTCACGGGTCCGCCGCGCGCAGTCTCGGTTGCGTCCCCGATCGAACGCGACAGCGAAAGGTGGAAGCATGACCTTCAACGCCCTGGAGTCCCTGCGTGCGGCCGGCGTCATCGGCGGCACGATGGCGCCCGCCCTCGAAGAGTTCTACGCCAGCCTGACCCCCGAGGAGACCAAGGTCCTCATCTCGACGAAGACCCGCCTCGCGGCGATCCTGCCCGACGTGGTGGCGCACTCCCAGGACTGGACCTCCCCGGAGGCCACGAAGGAGGGCTTCGACGCCGCGATGCTCTGTGCGTGCGGCCTCTGGTCGGGATCGGGCCAGGCCGAGAACTGACCGTTCCACAGGCGGGGTCCGGCGGCCGTTCGCGTCGGGCCGCGCCTGTGCCAGCCCAGAGAGGAGGCGGGATGCGCGGAAACCTGGTTCGGAACCTGTCGTTGTTCGAGGTGCCCAACGACCTGACGTACTTCGTGCACGACGAGGACCACCTCGTGGTCAACCCGGAGGTGGCCGCCCGGTGCGTCCTCTCCGGACGTGAATTTCGGGTCCTCGAAGCCCTGGCGGCCGCCCGGGCCCGCGGGGAGCAGCCGGGGCTGGAGCAGAACGACGAGACGGAACGCGTCCTCGCCAAGCTCATCCTCAACTGGATCGTGTACTTCAACGGCAACAAGCCCAAGGTCCGACTGAGCGAACCGCCCCTGGGCGTCGCCTACTACGCCATCACCGACGGCTGCAACCTCCGCTGTCCCTACTGTTACGCGTCCTCCGAGAAGTGCCTTCCGGGCGAGCTCGACACCGCCGAGTCCCTGGACCTGGTCTCGCAGATCGCCGACTTCGGCGCCGGGACCATCATCTTCACCGGCGGCGAGCCGATGCTCCGCAAGGACCTGTTCCAGGTCGTCGAGCACGCCAGGAACAGCGGCCTGAAGGTCAACATCATCACCAACGCGACGATGATCCGGACCGCGGAGAAGGCCCGGCGGTTCGCCGAGCTCTTCGACGCCGTCACCGTGAGCCTCGACGGAGGCACGGCCGAGACCCACGACCGCACCCGCGGCAAGGGAGCGTTCGCCAAGACCCACCGGGCGATCCAGCTCCTCAACGAGGCCGGGGTGGCGCCGGCCATCAACCACATCGTCACCTCGGACAACATCCACGAGCTGGAGGACTTCGCCTCCTTCCTCGACGGGATCAAGATCCACAGCGTCCGCCTGATGAACCACAACGACCTGGGCCGGGGCGCGGACGACGCCTACGACTTCGGGTGGCAGGACCACCTGGACGTGCAGCAGCTCGTCTGGACCTCACCGGTCGCGGGCAAACTCAAGCCGGACGGCCCGAGGCCGGTCACCGCGTGCTCGGTCAAGGGCAACTGCGGCATGGGCGGGCACGAGATCTACGTCAACTCCCTCGGCGACGTCTACCCGTGCAAACTCGTCACGGGCAAGGGGGAGTTCGCCGGCAACATCCGCAAGCAGCGGCTGTCGGAGATCTTCGCCAGCCCGGTGCTGACCTCGATGCGCAAGAGCACCGTGTACGGCGGGGAGTTCCACGCCGACTGCGAGAAGTGCTACATCAAGGCGAACTGCGGAGGCGGCTGCCGGGCCGCGCACATGTCGGAATCCGGGGACCTGCGGCGCAACAGCCGCCACCTGTGCCGGATCCTGCGGCACGGAGTCACCACCCAGCTGTGGCAGGAGACCGGGGTCACCCGGGCGGAACTCGCCCTGAGCGGACCGGAGATGACCGTCCCGCGGCTGGTCGCCACCGGGGAGGTGCACGAGGCCCACGAACAGTGGAAGACCTACGTCCGCCCGCCGGCGCCGGTGCCCGCGATCAAGGTGGGCGAACTGATTCCGATCATGCCGGTGAACAGGAGGCTGGGAGATGTCCCTGCACATCAGTGACGCGGTGATCTGGCAGGAGAGCGGGGACGGCATCTCGCTCTACCACAGCGAGTCCGGCGACTTCCGCACCCTGAACGCCACGGCCGCCCAGATCTGGGCGCTCGTGGAGAGCGACGGGGACCGCGAGACGGTCATCAGGAACCTGTCCCTGCTGTTCGCGGGGCACAACCCGGTGATGACGGCCCGCATCCGCGAGGAAGTGGACGCCTTCATCAGCTCCATGATCGAGGCCGACCTCATCGAGGAGACGGAAACCGCACCGCAGGACGGGCCGGAAGCCGGGACGCAGGCCACACGGAGCGAGCCGGCCGCGCGGTCATGACCAGGGCCGTCGTCCTCGGCGGGGGCTTCGCGGGGGTGCTGGCGGCCACCGTGCTCGCCCGGCACGTCGACGAGGTCACCGTCGTCGAGGGCGGCCGCTACCCGGCCGGGCCGGGGGTCCGGCCGGGGCTTCCGCAGGCGTTCCACAGCCACGTGCTGGTGACCGCCGGCGCCGAGGCGCTGGACGCGCTGCTCCCCGGCACGCTGGAGGCGCTCCTCGCGCAGGGGGCGCACCGCCGGGGACTGCCGGACGGTGCGCTGATCCTGAGCGCGGACGGCTGGTTCCGCCGCCACGACACCGGGGCCTACCTGGTCTCGTGCAGCCGCTGGCTGATGGACCACGTCATCCGGCAGCGGGCCCTGGCCGACGGGAAGGTCACGGTACGGGAGCGCACCCGCGTGCTGGGACTCGCGGGGGACTCGTCGCGTGTGACCGGCGTCCTGGTCGCGGGCGAGGACGGCTCCGGCGAGACCCTCCGCGCCGACCTCGTGGTGGACGCGACCGGCCGGCGTTCGCGGGCCGGACGGTGGCTGACCGCGATCGGCGGACCCGCGGTCGAGGAGGAGGTGGTCGATCCGAGACTGGCGTACTCCACCCGGATCTACCGGGCGCCCCCCGGCCTTGCCGCCGACCTCCCGGCGATCATGCTGCACCCGCGGCCCGAGCGCGGCCGTCCGGGGTACGGAGCCACCCTGTTCCCCATCGAGGGCGGCCGGTGGATCTTCACCCTGACCGGTACCCGCGCCGCCCGGCCACCGGTGGACGAGCCGGGATTCACGGACTGCGCGCGCTCGCTGCGCTCGCCGCTCGCGGCGGAGCTGCTGGCCGCAGCCGAACCCCTGGGCGGAGTCAGGCCGTTCCGTGCCACGGCGAACCGTCGGAGGTACTTCGAGCGGCTGCCCCTGCCCGACGGGTTCCTGGTCACCGGGGACGCGCTGACGGCGGTGAACCCGGTCTACTCGCACGGGATGTCCGTCGCGCTGCTCGGCGCCCTGCGGCTGGACCGGGAGCTGGCGGAGCGCGGCGCCCGGCCCTCCGCGCTGCCCGCGGTCCAGGCCGCGGTGGCGGAAGTGGCCGCCGAATCCTGGCGGATGGCGACCGAACAGGACGGGGTACGGGCCCTTGCGGAGGCCCCCGCGCCCACCGAAGGCTCCGCACGCGCTGAAGGCGCCGCCTCCGCCGCCGGGCAGCGCATGCGGGCCCGGGTGTCCCAAGCGGTGCTGAGCAGCCCGGTGTTGATGACCCGGCTGTTCCGGGCCCAGACGCTGGTCCCGCCGGCCCCGCCCCGGGCGGCCCTGCCGGGGCCCTCCGCAGGCAGCTCCGCAGCCCCTCCGCTCGACACCGACGAGGCCGTCGCACAGTTCCCCGGGCTCCGCGACTGGTGGTTCTCGGAGCGCGGCCCCCGACAACCCGCCCCGGGAAGGGAACCGTGACCACCGAAGCCGTACCGCTGATCCCGCACTCCGTCCTCTTCGGCAACCCGTCGTACCTCGTCCCCGAGATCTCCCCGGACGGGACCCGGCTCGTCTACCTGGCCCCGGACGACGGCGTGCTGAACGTGTGGACGGCGCCCGTGGACCGGCTCGAGGAGGCGCGGCCCGTCACGCACGACCGGGGCCGCGGCATCCGCACGTACGGCCTGTGCCACGACGACCGGACCCTCTTCTACCTCCGCGACCGCGACGGCGACGAGAGCTGGCGGATCCACCTCGTCGACCTGGTCACCGGCCGGGAGCGCTGCGCCACGCCCTTCGACGGCGTCCAGGCACGGGTGCTGGCGCACAACCGCTGGCATCCGACGACCCTGCTGATCGGGCTGAACAAGGACCGCCCCGGGCTGCACGACGTCTACGCACTCGATCTGCCGACGGACCGGCTCACCAAGGTCGCGGAGAATCCCGGGTACGTGAGCTGGCTCGTCGACACCGACCTGCGGGTGCGCGGCGGCACGGTGATGAAACCCGACGGCGGCCTGTCCGTACACCTCGACCCGCCGGACGGGCCGTACGGACCGGACGGTGCCCCGGCCCCGCCCTGGCTCGACGTGCCCTACGAGGACGCCATGGGGACGCGCGTCGTCGGCTTCTCGCGCGACGGCGCCACCTGTCACCTCCTGTCCTCCATCGGGGCCAACGCCGGCCGCCTGTTCTCCGTCGACCTCGCGACCGGGCGCCGGACCCTGCTCGCCGAGGACCCCGTGTACGACGTCAAACAGGTCGAGTTCGACCCGGTGAGCCGCCTGCCGCAGGCGGTGCTCTTCGCGAAGGACCGCGACGAATGGGTCTTCCTCGACGGGGAGTTCGCCAAGGACCTCGCACGGATCCGCGGTGAGCTCGCGCTCCTTTCGGTCGACGGCGAGGTCTACGTGGACCGCACCGACCGCGCCGACCGCCTGTGGACCGTCTCGGTGGTGACCGGCGCCGGCCCCGTCCTCTACTACGTCTACGACCGGTCGGCCGGCACGCTCCGCCACCTCTTCAGCCACCAGCGGGAGCTGGAGGCGTACACGCTCGCCAGGATGGAGCCCTTCGCGTTCACCGCGCGCGACGGGATCACCGTCCACGGCTACGTCACCTGGCCGCCCGGCGCCGAACGCACCGGCCTGCCCGCGGTGGTGAACGTGCACGGCGGACCCTGGGCCCGGCACACCTTCGCGTTCGACGAGGAGGCGCAGCTCCTGGCCAATCGCGGCTACGCCTGCATCCAGGTCAACTTCCGCGGTTCCACGGGCTACGGCAAGGAGTTCCGCAACCTGGGCGCCAAACAGTGGGGCGCCGCGATGCAGACCGACCTGCTCGACGCCGTCGAGCACCTCGTCGCGGGCGGCGGGATCGACCCCGCCCGGATCGCCATCATGGGCTGCTCGTACGGGGGATACGCGGCGCTGGTCGGCGCGGCCTTCACCCCGGACGTCTTCACGTGCGCGATCGACCTCTGCGGCCCGTCGAACCTGCTGACCCTGCTGGCGGCCGGGGCGCCCTACCGCACCGCGCTGCGCTCCTTCATGCACGCCCAGGTCGGTGACCCGGAAACGGAGCGCGCCATGCTGTGGGAACGCTCCCCGCTGTCGCGGGTCGACGCGATCCGCATCCCCGTGCTGGTCGTCCAGGGCGCCAACGACGTCCGCGTGCCGCGGGCGGAGGCCGAACAGATCGTCGCGGCACTGGCGGCCAAGGAACTGCCGCACGAATACCTGCTGTTCCCCGACGAGGGGCACGGTCTGGCCAGGCCCGCCAACCGGCAGGCCTACTACGCGGCGGTCGAGCGGTTCCTCGCGGAACACCTCAGCTGAGTCAGTGTCAGGCCAGGGCCGCGCGTACCAGGTTCGGCAGGTGCAGGCGGGTCTCGGACTCCTCGTGCGCGGCCCGCACGAACCCGCCGCCCGTCAGCGCGCCCAGTGCGCCCATCACCCGGTTCAGCGGCAGGCGCAGGGCTTCGGCGGCCTCGCAGACGGTCAATGCCCTTTCGAAGCCGGTCAGTTCACCGAGGAGGGTGCGCGGTCCGGGGTCCAGCCGCTCGACCCCGGACCGGATCGGACAGCCGATCGTCCCCGGGACACCGGCGGGGCGGTGCGCCGCCGGCAGTTCGAGCAGCTGGGCGGCGGGCATGTCCGCGAGCCGGCGCAGGCTCAGTACCCCGCACCCCGCGGCCGCCGCTTCCAGCGCGGCCGGCAGACCGTCCAGGGTCCGGCACAGCCGCACCGCGGCCGCCGCGTCGCCCCGGCCGAGCACGAATCCCGGCCGGATCTCCGCGAGCCGGTCCACGAGCAGCCGCACCGACGGCACGGAGGCCAGGACGTCCAGCGAACCGGCGGCCTCCCAGTCCGGCCCGGGGACGGTCAGCGGTGCGAGCACCGTGCCCTGGACGCCGGCCGCGTTCCACGGCGCCCGTGAGGTACTGATCACCCGGATGCCCGGACAGTAGGCCAGCAGCTCCTCCACGCCGACCGGCTCCCGGGCGTCGGCGACCCCGTCGAGCACGATCAGCACCTCGTGCCGGCCGATCAGCCGGCAGACCGCGGCCACGTCCTGCGCACCCGATTCGACGAGCCGGCGCAAGGACCGCAGCAGGGGGCCGAAGGCCGTGCCGTGACCGTCGAGGGCCACCGCTCCCGGGCCGATCCACAGCACCGGCCAGCCCCGCCGGGAGCCCAGCAGCGCCGCCGTCTCCGCGGCCACCCGCGACTTGCCCACGCCCGCGAGACCCGAGAGGGAGATCATCCGGCGGTGATCCGACTCCAGCGCGCCCACCATCGCCCGGACCTCGACGTCCCGCCCGAGGAGCGCGTTGACGGACCGGGGCACCGCCAGACAGGGGTCGGTTCCGGCCGGAGCCGGCCCCCCGCCGCCCAGCCCCGCGGTCACGAAGAGCTCCCGGGCCAGGCCCTCCAGCCCCAGGGCGTCGGCGAGCAGCCGGACGGTCTGCATCCGCGCGTTCACCCGGCCCGACTCCAGGGCGCGGATCGTCCGCGGGCTGATCGTCGACAGATCGGCCAGCGTCCGCTGGGTGAGCCCGGCCTGCACCCGCTTGAAGCGGAGCAGTTCGGGAAACGACGGAGCCTGGGCCTCGGCAGGGTGGACCATAGGCCAGGAGGGTAGGAGGGGCCCGTTCCGTACGCGTCTCCGGCGCGTCTGCGAGCCGTCTGCGGCCCGTCTGCGGACCGTCTGTGATCCGTCTGCGGCCCGTCTCCGTCGGCCGTCAGACCACCTTCGAACCGGGGTGCGCACCCCGGTCCAGCAGATCCAGCGAGATGGTCAGCAGCGAGACGGCCAAGGGATCGGACGCGTCCATGACCGCGTGCCGGGACAGCCGGGCCACCAGCTCTCCCATGCGCGGTGACTCCTCCGCGGCCTGCTCGCTGCGCCGCAGCAGGGCGAGGCTCAGCGCGGCCTGGGTGGCGAGCAGTCCCAGCAGTTCGATGTCGTCGAGCTCCCGGCCGGGAGCGTGCTCGTCGTGGACGTGGCGGTCCAGCACCTCGATCACGCCGATGCACTCCCCGTCCGCGATGAGCGGGGCGGCCATGATGCTCGCGGGCACGTACCCGGTGGAGGCCGCGGCGTCGCGGGCGAACCGGTCGGTCGCGCCCACGTCGTCCGTGATCAGCGGCTGCCCGCTGGCCGCCACCCAGCCGGCAATGCCCGTGCCGGGCTCGAACCGCCGCCCCACCAGGCCCTGTTCGCCCTCGCCGGCCACCGCCGCGAAGATCAGCTCGCCGGTGTCGGGGCTCACCATGAACACCGAGGACGCGGCGGCCCCGTAGATGTACCGGGCCACCGTGACGACGGACTGCAGGAGCCGGCGTTCGGTGGCCATCAGATCGTGCGGCCAGGGTTTCATTCCCCGCCTCCTTCTCCTCGGACGTTCGCGGCGCAGTGGTAGAGGACGCTCTTGAGCTGGAACGGGGTGAGCCACGGGTGCTTGCTCAGGACGAGGGCCGCGATCCCCGCCATGTGCGGGGCCGCGAAGCTGTTGCCCGTGTTGCGGACCGTGCCGCCGCCCAGGCTCGCCACCGGTACGCGCACCCCCCGGGCGCGGAACTCGACCGGGGGAGCTGCGTTGTAGTAGAAGCGCATGCCGTCCGGCTCGGCATGGCTGGCGACGGAGATCACCGAGGCGAAGTTCCAGGGGAAGCTCTCGATGGGCAGGTTGTGCGCCGCCGCCACCACCGCGGTCCGGCGGAAGTAGGCGCGGTCGCACAACTCACCCAACTGGTCCCGGAATTCGACCCTGGTCGTCGACAGGCTCATGCTGACGACGTCGAACCCCTCCTCGATCGCGAAGGCGAGCCCGGCGATCAGCGCGGAGGCGCTGCCGGCCCTCCCGTCGCCGAGCACCTTGAGCGAACTGAGCGACACCCGGGGCGCGATGGAGCGGATGATCCCCGCACAGGCCGTCCCGTGCCCGGCGCTGTCGAGCGGTTCGCACTCCTCCACGCGCGGAGCCCGGCCCTCGGCGCTCACCACCTGCCAGGCCCGCTCGACCGGGCCGACCAGCGGATGCGCCGCCTGTACACCGCTGTCGAGCACGCAGACCCGTACGCCCTCTCCATCGGCGCCCTCCCACGCCCAGCGCGGACCGATCCCCTGGAACAGGGCCGTCGGCAGGGGCTCGCCGGGATCCCCTCCCGCAGGCATGCTCCACGCGGGCATCCCCGACGCGTGCGGCCGCCGCTCGCGCCGCCAGGGCGCACCGTTCACATCCATGCCCGTACCGCCCCCAGCGGTTTCACCGCGCCGACGGCCGCATAGCTGTCGGCGGCCAGCCCGGCCATCGCCCGGGCCTGCGCCCCCTCGCCCAACCACCGGTGGGCCCGGGCCAGATCGAAGCAGACCTCGCCGCGCAGACACGGGTCGTCCAGGTCCCGGAGCAGTCGCAGCACCTCGGCGCGCAGCGGATCGGCGCGGCCCCGCGCCGCAGCGCCCAGCACGGCGGCCGACAGGCACAGGATCCGCCCCCGGACGTCCATCTCCTCCTGCCGGGACAGCAGTTCGGCGATCCGTCCGGCCGCCTCGTCCGGCCGGTCCCGGCGGGCGCACTCGCGGGCCGCCTGCACCCGCATGGTCAGCGCGACCGGTACGTAGCCGGCCCGTTCGAGAGCGTCCGCCGCGCGGCAGAAACGCCGCTCCGCCTCCGCGTGCTCACCGTCCAGCGAGGCGGCCAGCGCGGCCACCTGATCGACCAGGACCCGCCCCAGGGTCAGCCGGAGCTGCAGGACGACCGACTCGGCCTCGGTCAGCGCCGAACGCGCCCCGTACCGGTCCCCGGTCAGCGCCAGGCAGCGGGCGCGGGCGGCCAGCGCGGGCAGGGCCAGGAACCGGTCGGCCGCGAACCGCTCCAGGAGCTCCGCGCACCCCGCGAGCTTCTGCGCCATCGGACTCGGCGACCACTGCCGGATCTCGCACAGGGCCACGAGCAGCCGGTCCTCCTCGTACGCGTCACCGGCGTCCCGGGCATGGGCGAGCGCGGCGACGGCCGCCTCCTCGGCCGCCCCGAACCGGCCGCGGTCCAGGTGGATCAGCATCAGCAGCTGCTCGAACCGGCACCGGGCGGACCGGTCGGGCTCCTCGCCGTCGAGCGCGGTCCGCAACCCCTGCACATCGGCCGCCGCGACCTTGCCGAGCCGGGCCGCCAGCAGGTGCCGCTGCACCCGGACCAGGGCGGGGGCCGGACCGGACCCGGTGGCGGGCCACCCGGCCTCCGCCACCACCTCAAGGGCGCCCCGGGTGTCCCCGGAGAGCATCAGCGCGTCGCTCAGCCGGACGGCGGCGACCGACCGGCACCGGTCCGGCCCGCCCCGCGCCAGTACGAGCGCCCGTCCGAGCAGTCCGATCGCCGTCGGCACGTCACGCTGCCGCAGCGCCACCGTGCCCTCGCCGAGCAGGGCCCCGGCCGCCTGCCGCGCCAGTTCCGGCAGCTCCGCATCGTCCGGGCGCAGCCCCGCGAGGAGCCGGGCGGCGGCTTCGAGGTGGAAACCGGGACTGAAACCGTGCTCGGCCAGCCGCCGGTGCCAGGAGACGCGCTGCTCCTTCTCCAGCCTGCCGTACGCCACTTCGTGCACCGGCTGCTGGACGAAGCGGTAGCCGCCCGCCTCCTCCGTGGCCTGGAAGAGCCGCCGGCCGGCGAGCTCCGCGACCGCCGCCTCCGGGGCCGGCTCGCCCAGCAGCGCGAGCTGCTCCAGGGTGAACGAGGGGCCGATCACCGAAGCCGCGCCCAGCAGCCGCCGGCCCGGCGCGGGCAGCCGGTCGATCATCGCCCCGACCATGGCCGTGATGCTCGGCGGTACCTCGTCGACGGTCCGGCCGTTCCTCAGCCAGTCCATCATCAGCCGGATGTACAGCGGATTACCGGCGCTGTACAGGGCGACCCGGTCGACCTGTCCGGCCAGATCGAGCCCGTGCAGCTCCACCTCGGCGCCGGTCCCGGACCCGGTCCCAGACCCGGTCCCAGACCCGGACCCGGCCAGCGCGACCGCCAGCCGTGCACTGTCGGCCGGCACCAGCGCCCCGACCTCGATCACGTCGGCCCCCCGCGTCCCGTCGGCGAGCTCCGCCCTGGACACGCAGACCATCAGGAGCGGGAGTTCCCGCAGCCCGTCCATCAGCTCGCCGATGAGCCGCAGGAGCGACTGCCCGGCCCACGCGAGGTTGTCCCACACCACGACGAGCGGGCCGGCGGCCGCGGCGGTGAGCAGCTCGCGGGTCGCCCAGGACACCTCCTCCACGCCCGGGCCCGGGACCGCACCGGCCCGCCGGGGGAGCGAGGCGTCGCGCAGCGCCGAGAGCACGCCGGCGATCCGCTCGTCCGCCCGCAGCAGCTCCGCGCAGGCCGGTGCCCGCCGGGCCAGCGCGTCGAGCATTTCGACGAGCGCCCCGTAGTTCCCGGCCGTCCCGTAGGCCTGGCAGCTGCCGAACACCGCGACGGGCCGCGCCCCCGCCGCGACGAGGTCGTCCACGGCCTCCCGGACCAGGCGGGTCTTGCCGATCCCGGGCGGTCCGAGCACGGTCACCAGTTCCGCGCGCCGCTCCCGGGCCACCCGGTGGTAGATCCCGCGCAGCCGGTGGCGTTCGGCCCCGCGGTCCACCATGAGGGAGTTCTCGCCGCCCCCGCCGGCCGCCGCCTCACCGGTGACCAGCAGCACGGGCACCGGCTCGGCCTTGCCCTTCAGGGCCACCGGCGGCACCGGGACCATCGTGTAGTGCGGACGGGCCAGGTGGGCCACGGTCTCGTTCACGATGATCTCCCCGGCGACCGCCAGCGACTGGAGCCGTGCGGCGAGGTTGACCACGTCGCCGACGACCCGGATGCCGGCCCGGGCCGAACGCGTCACCAGCGCCTCGCCGGCCGCGATCCCGCAGTGGACCTCGACCGGAACGGAGTCGGTGGCGGGCGTGCGCAGGTCACGTACCTCGGCGCGGATCCGGGTGGCGGCGCGCAGCGCCCGCGGAGCGTCGTCCTCCTGGGACGTGTCGGCCCCGAAGACCGCCATGACGGCGTCGCCGATGAACTTCTCGACGACCCCGCCGTGCTCCTCCACCGCGTCCGAGCAGATCTCGTAGTACTCGTCGAGCAGCCGCTGCAGCGGCTCCGGGTCCACGCGCTCGGCGAGCCGGGTCCACCCGACCAGATCGAGGAAGAGGACGACCACCAGTCTCCGGCTCATGCGCGCTCAGAGCAGCTTCAGGTCGTGCGCCCACACCTCGGCATCCGCACCGGAATCCGCCTCGACCAGCCGCAGCTGCACCGATACGACGACCGACGTCTCCTCCTCGGTCAGGCCCGCCAGCACCTCGCGCTGCGCGGTGCTCAACTGGTCGACCGGAAGCCCGGCCTCGCGCAGAGCGATCAGAGGGTCGAACACGTCACCCACCCCTTTCACGGGGCCGCACGGCGGCGGCCAGACATCGACGGGCAGGAGCCGGTGGACGTAGCAGTAGGCCACCAGCTCCGCCCTGTTCCTGCAGTTGAACCGGTCGAGCAGGACACTGATCTCCTCGCCCACGGTGTGCCTGCTCAGGCGCAGCGCGCGGGCCACGCGGTCGGTCGTATGACCCCGCGCCACCAGGGCCACGAGCACCAGGCCCCGGCTGGAGATCTCGACACCCCGTATCGCCGTCACCGGCGCGAGCTCCTCACGACGGACTCCTCACGACGGACCTCTCACGACGGACCTCTCACGACGCACTCCTCACGACGTACTGCGGACGAACAACTCACGGACCATGACGGCGGCCATGAACGAGACGCCGTGCCAGCGCGCCTTGCGTTCGAACCAGAGCCAGTCCCCGTCCGGGTTGGCCTCCAGGAACACCGCCTCCCCGGTGTCGGACACGAGCAGGTCGAACGCCCCGTAGCGCAGGTTCCAGGCGGCGCACAGGGTACGCACGGCCTCGGCGGCGGGGCGCGGGCAGTCGACGCGCGTCACGGTGACGCTGCCGGGATCCGTCATCGGGCTCGACGGAGCGGGCTTGCGGACCTCGAAGGCGCAGATCCCGCCGTCGAGGTGGTAGACGCGCAGCTCGCGCACGTGCGCCACGTACTCCTGGACCACGACCGGGCGTTCTCCCGCGACGCCCGGGGCCGGTCCGGGGTCCCGTTCCACCGCCTCCGGACCCACGACCGAGGGCAGGCAGGCCTGCCAGCCCAGCCGGTCCGGCTCGAACAGCCGGAAATCCGGGGTCTTGACCACGAGGGTCGGCGCCCCCACGTCGCGCGCTCCCGCCGGCACGTCATTGGTGACGACCGTACGGGGCGTGCGCACGCCCAGCCTGCGCGCCTCCACCAGCTGGCCCGGACCGACGAGCGTGCCGCCGGGCAGCGCGGTGTCCGCCGTGGCCGCCACCTGCCGGAGGAACCCGGACCAGGACTCCGCCCGCAGCGGATTCACCGAACCGGCGGGCCTCGCCTGCGCCATCAGCGCGCAGGCCGAACCGTGCCGCACCCACACCACGGCCGGTCTGACCCGGCGTCCGGAGACGTCCAGCAGACCGGTGTCCACGTCCAGAGCCATGGAAGTCGACATGAGTTCGTCCTGCCGGATGAGTATCGCCGGAGTTTCCAGGGGCCCCGTCAAAGCATCGCGTACGACCTCCAATTCACGGCCGCCCGCGCAATTCACCAGAACCACAACGGATTGGCCGTCGCGGTCTTCCGCCCGTCCTGAACGGCTCATGCTGCGAATGCTAACCAACGGGGGCGGCGCAGGAGGCGGCAGAACGTAGGCAGTTCCAAGGCAACTTGGGCCGTGCCCGAGCTTCCGCGCCGTCCCGCGGGCGTAACGTCCAGCCGCAGCAACCCGATCGGGCATGCCTGAGAAACGCCGGCCGGAGAATCACCAAGAGGAACATCGATCACATTGTGGAGGGCGGACCGTGGCGAATGGTGTGGTGAACGCCGAGGAACTGACCAAGCGTTATCGCGGGAAAGAGACGCCGGCCGTCGACCGTATTTCATTCGACATCGCCAAAGGCGAGACCATCGGGCTGCTGGGGCCCAACGGGGCGGGAAAGACCACCCTGATGAAGATGATCTGTGGCGTCACCCCGCCCACCACCGGCCGGATCCGGGTGTTCGGCGTGGACCCGGCCCGCGACCCGGTCGCCGCCAAGACCGGCATCGGCGCGATGCACCAGTCCGCCCCCTACGACGAGATGCTCTCGGCCCTGGACAACCTGCTGATCGCCACCCGCTTCAAGGGGCTGTCCTGGCGCACCACCCGCCCCTGGGCGATGGAGGTCGCCGAGTACCTCGGCCTCGCCGACCACCTGTCCCGGCTCGTCTTCCAGCTGTCCGGCGGACAGCGTCAGCGGCTCCAGCTCGTACGGGCCCTGCTGACCATCCCCGAACTCCTCATCCTCGACGAGCCCTCGGCGGGACTGGACGTGGCCGGCCGGCACCAGATCGAACGCTTCGTGCGCTGGCTCCGCGAGGAGTACGGCATGACCGTGATCTGGACCAGCCACATCATCCAGGAGCTGGAACGCAACGCCCAGCGGGTCCTGGTCATCAACCAGGGCAAGGTGGTCCGCTTCGCCCAACCGAGCGAACTCGTGCGGGAGTTCGGTGGCGCGCACCTGCTGGTCAGCGTCGACGACGCGGTCGGCGCCAAGGTGGTCAAGGAATGGGCGACCACCGCCGGACTGACCGCCACGGCCCAGGACGCCGAGGTCCGCATCGAGAACGTGCAGGTGCGGGACGTGCTGCCGCAACTGTCCCGGCACTGCCACGACTCCGGAGTCGCGATCTCCGCGATCTCCACCGTCACCGACTCGCTGGAGCAGGTCTTCCTGCGCATGACCGGGAACGAGGGCTGACGCCGTGGCCGACCTGGGATTCAAGACCACCGCGCCGGTCGCTTCGGGCAAACCGGCCGACTTCACCGCCGTCTTCTACCGCGAGTACGCGCTCCTCGCCCGCAACCGGGTCAACCTCATCCTCGGCCTGACCCCCATGCTCGTGTACCTGCTCCTGGTCAACACCTCGCTGGGCAACGTCGTCGGGAACATCACCTACCGCGGCGAGAGCCTCCCCTTCGCCGTCTTCCTCCTCCCCATGGTGCTGGCCATGTCGGTGGTCAGTGCCTCCGGGACGACGGGCATGGCGATGTTCCAGGAGGAGATGAGCGGGGTGTCGACCCAGCTCTGGAGCTGGCCGCTGCGCCGGTCGCGCTTCCTGGCCGGCAAACTGCTGGCCGGGGTCTCGCTCGTGCTGGCCCAGAGCCTGCTGGCCCTGGCCGTCGCCGCGATCATCTTCGACTACCCGTTCCACGCGTCCCACTGGATCTGGCTGCTCCTGACGCTGGTCCTCTCGTCGGTGGCGTTCAACGGGCTGTACCTCGCGGCGGCCGTCCTCATCAGCGACTACCGCACCTTCATGGTGCTCACCAGCGTGTCGGTGCCCGTCCTCGTCTTCGCCGCACCCTCGCTGTCCACCTCGCAGCAACTCCCCACCGTGCTGCGGTGGATCTCGACGGTCAACCCGGTGTCCTACGCCGTCACCGGGATGCGCGACGCCGCGATCTTCGGCCTGGGCAAGGCCTGGCCCTCCCTGCTGGTGCTCGCCGTCGTCGCGATCGTCGCCAACTTCGTCGCCGGCCGGGCGCTGTTGCGGCGCACCCGGAACCTCTGACCCCAGGAGCTCCCCACCGTGCAGACCGACGATGCGCCCCTGGCCTGGCTCGCCACGCCCGAAGACCGCTCCGTGCACCGACTGCCCGGCACGGACCGGGCCCGACCGCCCAGGGCCACCTGGGAGATGGTGACCCGCGCCGCGGCCAAGGTGGGCGTCACCCGGGTCGCCGACATCACCCGGCTCGACTCCATCGGCATCCCGACCTTCCAGGCGATCCGGCCGCTGTCCAGAACGCTCGCCGTCTCCCAGGGCAAGGGGATGACACCCGAACTGGCCCGGCTCTCCGCGGTGATGGAGTCGGTCGAGACCTGGCACGTGGAACAGCCCGCCCTGCCCGCGCTGACCGCCACTCCCCGCAAGCTCCGTAGGCAACTGGGCTACGACGTGGGCGCATTGGCTCCCTCCGCACCGAGCCTGCTGCACGACGGGCTGCCGTTGGAATGGGTGGCGGCCAGGTCCCTGGTCGACGGGGCGCGCACCCTCGTCCCCGTGAACGTCGTCCGGCTGACGCTGGAGGAGCACACCGACTGGAACCCGCCGGTGTTCTTCGAGTCGACGAACGGCCTGGCCGGCGGGAACACCCGGATCGAAGCCGCGCTGCACGCGCTCTGCGAGGTCATCGAGCGCGACGCGATGACCGCCGCGGTCACCGCGGGCGGGGAGATGGGCGTACGCGTCGACCCGCGCTCCCTCGGGTCGCCGGTGGCCGACGAGCTGTGCACGCTGATCGAACGGGCCGACGTCACCCTGGAGGTCCGCCTCGTCCCGTCACCCACCGGCCTTCCCTGCTTCCTGGCCTGGGTCGCGAGCGAGGAGTACCCGGCGCCGATGTTCGGCTTCGGTTGCCACCTCAGCCCGGAGATCGCCCTCACCCGCGCCGTCTCGGAAGCGGCCCAGGCCCGGCTCGCGTACATCTCGGGGGCCCGGGACGACCTCCGGGAGGACTTCGGCCACGTCGATCCGGGCCGGCTGCGCGGCGCGCGCTCCGGCCCGGCCGCCGCCGACATCAGGGGCCTCGTGGAGGACCCCGTCCCGCACGACAGCCTGGCCGGCGCGCTCGCCCACGTGGTGCGCCGGGCGGCCGCCGCCTTCTCCCACCCGCCCCTCCTCGTCGACCTGACGCGCGAGGAGATCGGGGTCCCCGTCGTCAAGGTCGTGGCTCCGGGGAGCCGCGTATGCCCGGAGGTGCTGTAGTGAACGGGGTCAGCGTGATCGGATCCAGGGTGGTCGTCTACGCGGGGCCGACCCTCTCGGCCGCCGACGTCCACGCGGTGCTCCCGCAGGCCGAGGTGCGCCCGCCCGCCGGCCGGGGCGACCTCCTCGCCGACCAGTGGCACCCCGGAGACGTGGTCGTGGTCGTCGACGGGTACTTCCGGGAACGGCGCTCCGTCGGCCACAAGGAGATCCTCCAGGTGCTCACCGAGGGCGCGGAGGTGATCGGCGCCGCGAGCATGGGCGCGCTGCGGGCCGCGGAACTCGCCCCCTGCGGCATGCGGGGCCTGGGCACCGTCTTCACCATGTACGCCTCGGGCGAGATCGACGGGGACGACGAGGTGGGGGTCCTGCACGGTCCGGCCGAGATGGGGTATCCGGCGCAGACCGTGGCCCTGGTGAACCTCCGCTACGGCTGCAAGGAGGGCGCCGAGACCGAGCTCATCGCGCCCGACGCCGGGCGGCGGATCGTGGCCGCGGCCGCGGCGCTGCCCTTCACCCACCGCGGCTGGAAGGACATCGAGCGGGCGCTGGACGAGGAGGACCACGAGGCCCTGGGAACGCTGGAGGAGATGATCCACTCGGGCGTCTGGGACCTCAAACGGCTCGACGCCATGGCGGCGCTGCGCACGATCGCGAGCCGGGGAGCCGTGCCCCCCGGCCCGGTCGCGCCCGAGGTGCCCTTCACGGGCATCAGCCGGGCCCGGTCCCTGGCCCGCCGGACCCGCCGGGAGCACGCTCCCGGCCGCTGGATGTCGGACCTCGACGTACTGGACGCCGCCCGGCTGTTCGACGAGGGCTACCCGGCGCTGCACGAGGACGTGCTGACCGGCCTGCTGGAGGAGCTCGCCGGAGCCCGGGGCATGACGCTCGAAGGGTACGCACGGGCCAGGCTCGGACTCGACGGCCGGTCGCCGCTGCCCGACACCCTCGCCCGCTGGTTCACGGAACGGGAACGGGCCGGGCTGCCCGACGCCGACCGGATCCGGCTCCTCATGGTGCGGGTGTGGCCCGTATGGCAGTCGGTCGACTGGCGGCCGGCGGTCCTGGCGCGGCTGCGGGAATCCGAGCACTGGGAGGAGTGGTGCGCCCTCGTGGTCCGCGCCGACGAGGCCGCGGAGGAGACCGGGCCCAGGCTGGTGGTCCCGCCGCCGCAGATGTGCGCGAAGCTCTTCCTGCGCCACTGGCAGGGGCGCGGCACCTCCCCGGACATCGAAATGGCCCGCCGCGGGTTCACCGGCGCCGAGGGGCTGGGCGCGGCGGTCCCGAGGTTCTTCGCCCTCGACGTCCGGCGCGGCCGTGAACGCCGCGAGGCCGGGGTCCGCTGACCGGGGCGCAGCCGGCGCCCGTCACCCCCGGGCGGGGGCGGGGGCGGGCTCCGGCTCCGCCGGCTCCGGCAGGCGCCGGGCCAGGGCCCAGGCCAGCAGGGGGAGCACGGCCAGCGGGAGCAGGGCCGTCCGCAGGGAGGCCGCGTCGGCCGCCGCGCCGATCAGGGGACTCGCGAGGCCGCCCACGCTGACGGTCAGGCCCAGGGTGACCCCGCTCGCGGTGCCCATGCGGTTCGGCAGGTAGTCCTGGCCCAGGGTGACCTGGAGGGAGAACGGCACGTACAGCGCGGTGGCGGCCAGCGCCGAGCAGACGTACACCAGCGGCAGCGGGAGGAAGAGGATGCCCGCGACGGCCGGCACCACGGCCGCGTAGGCGCGGCGGACGGTGGTGACGCGCCCCCAGCGGGCGGCCAGCCGGCCGCCGAGGAGGGTGCCGCCGGCGCTTCCGGCGAAGAGGGCGAACAGGGCGACGGCGCCCGCGGTTTCGCCGCCGCCGCGCTCGCGGACGTACAGCGCGATGAAGGTGCTCAGCCCGGTGAAGACCACCGAGCGCACGACGACCACCAGGGAGAGCCGCAGGAAGGCCCGCCATGCGTCGCGGGGCCGCCGGGACGGGGCCGGAGCCGGGGCGGCGGCCGCCCGGTCCGCGGCCGAACGCTTCGCGGACGGCGGCCGGTTGAGGAACACGCCCAGCGCCGCCGGGGCGGCCAGCAGCCACCACCCCGCCGGGCCCGGCAGCGCCAGCGCGCCGACCACCAGCAGCGGGGCGCACGCGAAGCCGATGTTGCCGCCGAGCGCGAACCAGCTCATCGCGCCGTGCCCGGGCCCTCCCGCCGTACGGACCAGCCGGGCCGCCGCCGGGTGGTACGCGGCGACGCCCAGCCCGGACAGGGCGACGGCGGCGAGGGTGGCCGCGTACCCCGCGTCGAGTCCGACCAGGGCCACGCCCAGTCCCGCGGCGGCCGTGGCCAGCGGGATCAGCCAGGGCATCGGCCACCGGTCGGTGAGCGCACCGAACAGCGGCTGGACCACCGAGGAGAGCAGCGAGGCGGCCAGCACGATGCCGGACGCGGCGGCGTAGCCGTAGGCGCGCTCCGAGACGAGGAAGGGCACGAGCGCGGCGACGGCGCCCTGGTAGACGTCCACACAGGAGTGGCCCGCGGAGAACGCGGCCGTACGGAGCCGCGCCGGGCGGGCCGCCGGGGCGGAAGGAGGAACAAGGGTCTGGGTCTGGGTCTGGGGCGGTCTCATGGAGGTCACCGATCGAGAATCGCTCTCGCCGGGGGCGTCCCGCTTCCGATAAATTGCCGGGTGATGCAGAAAATCCGCCACACCCCGCGCGCAGCCACGAGCATCCGCGAGCTCGACACCCACCACGGCATCGATCCGCACCGCCACGACGACCACCAGATCTGCTACGCCGGTTCCGGGGTGCTGTCCGTCACCACCGACGCCGGCACCTGGGTGGCCCCGACCACCCGCGCCCTGTGGATCCCCGCCGGGACCGTGCACGAGCACCGGGCCTTCGGCCGCGTCGACCTGCACTGCGTGGGCCTGCCCACGCACCTCAACCCGCTCTCCCTCTCCGCCCCCGCCGTGCTCGCCGTCGGCCCCCTGCTGCGCGAGCTGATCCTGGCCTACACCCGGGCCCCGCAGGACGACAGCGCCGAGCGCCGCCGGATGCTGGCGGTACTGCTCGACCAGCTGCGGGCCTCGCCGCTCCAGCCGCTGCACCTGCCCGCTCCCGCCGATCCCCGGCTGGCCGCGGTGTGCGCGCTGCTGCACGCCGATCCGGCGGATCCGCGCGGGCTGGCGGAACTCTCCGCGCAGGCCGGGGCCGGGGCGGGGGAGCGCACCCTGAGCCGGCTGTTCCGCGCCGAGCTGGGCATGACCTTCCCCCAGTGGCGGACCCAGCTGCGACTGCACCACGCGCTGCGGCTGCTGGCGGTGGACACCCCCGTGACCGCGGTCGCGCACCGCTGCGGCTGGTCCTCGGCGAGCGCGTTCATCGACGTGTTCCGACGGGCCTTCGGACACACCCCGGGTGCGCACGCCAAGGGGGGCTGACCCGCCCGTCTGGCCGTCCGCGGCGCCCCGGGCCAGCATGGAGGGAGGCGACCGGTTCGGGGCCGGGTGATCGGGAGGACCCCATGGCGAGCACGGCGCACACCCCGACGACCGACGTACTGATCGTGGGAGCCGGTCCGGTCGGCCTCAGTGCGGCCGTGGAGCTGCGCCGCCACGGCGTGAGCTGCCGCCTCGTCGACCGGCTGCCCGGCCGCCTCCCGTACGCGAAGGCGGTCGGCATCCAGCCGCGCACGCTGGAGATCTGGGACCGGATGGGCCTGGTCCGCACCATCCTGGAGGCCGCCGTGCCCCTGCGCGGCCAGCTGATCTACGTCAACGGCGCCGAACGAGCCCGCATCGAGCTCGCGATGCCCCCCGAAGTGCCGTACGGGTTCGCCGCGTTGCCGCAGTACGAGACCGAGCGGATCCTCGAGGAGCACCTCGCGTCGCTGGGCACCGTCATCGAACGCGGCACCGAACTCCTGTCGTTCACCCAGGACGGGGGCGGGGACGGGGACGGCGGCGGGCCCGGACCCGCGGCCGGGGTCACCAGCCTCCTGCGGACGGCGTCCGGCGGTGAGGAGGAGCTGCGCACCCGCTACCTCATCGGCTGCGACGGAGCGCACAGCACCGTCCGCAAGGGTCTGGGGCTCTCCTACGAGGGCGGAGCCTTCGCCGAGGAGTACATGCTGGCCGATGTGGTGAGCGACTGGGACCTGCCCGAAGGGTACGGCCTGCGGTCCACGCACCAGGGGGCCGACGGGACCACCGACGACGCGCTGGTGTGCATCCCGCTGCCCGGCCGCGGCCGTTACCGCATGTCGATGCTGGTCCCGCCCGAACTCTCCGCACAGCCGCCCGGCGGACCGGCGGCGGGCTCGGCGGGCGGCCCCGGAGCGGGCGACGGAGTGCGGCACGGGCTGGAGGGCGGCCGGGTCCCCGAGCTGTCCCACGTCCAGGCCGTCGTCGACCGCCTCGCCCCGGCCCCGGCCACGGTCTCGGACCTGCGCTGGTCCTCCGTGTTCCGGATCAGCCACCGCATCGTCGACCGCTACGGCGACGGGCGCGTCTTCGTCGCGGGCGACGCCGCGCACATCCACCCGCCCACCGGCGCCCAGGGCATGAACACCGGCATCCAGGACGCCTGCAACCTGGCCTGGAAGCTCGCGCTCGCCCTCCGTGGGTCGGCCGGTCCCGCCCTGCTCGCGAGCTACGACGCCGAGCGCCGCCCCGTCGGCGAGGAGGTCGTCGGCCGGACCGTACGGCACGCGACCAAAGGCCTGGAGAACGAACAGGAAGACATGCGGACCGTGATGCTCCGCGAGGCCCAACTGCTCGTCGGCTACCCCGACGGACCGCTCGGCGGCCGTGCGTTCGGCCCGGCCGACGCGCCACAGCCCGGTGAACGGGCCCCGGACTGCGGCGGGTTGACCCTGCCCATCGCCGCCTACCCCGTACGGCTGCTCGACGCCCTGCGCGGCCGGGCAGGCCATGTCGTGCTCCTGTACGGGGCGGACGGCGCGGCCCTGGCCGAGGCCGCCGAGCAGTCCCGGGCCGCCGGCCCGGCCCTGGCGGAGGCCGCCGACGGCGGCGCGAAGGGCGGCGCGCAGGGCGACGCCACCGGCCCGCTCACCGTGGCCGTCCTCGCCCGTGAGGCCGCGCCCGACGCGTCCGCCGGCCTCCCCGCCACCGTCCCCGGATACCGGGACTCCGCCGGGGAGTTCGCCCGGCTGTACGGCGCCGACGGCCCGACCGGATTCCTCGTACGCCCGGACGGGTACCTCGGCGCCCGCTTCCCGCTGTCCGGCACGGCGGCGGCCCTGTCCGGCTACCTCGCCGCGCTGTCCGCCCCGACCGGGACGTCGGAGACGACCTAGGTCTGCGTCGCGTACCGCAGCAGTACCACCCCGTTGCCGAACGTGCGGGTCTCCTCCAGCCGCAGCGGGACCGGGCCGTCGGAGGGCGGGAAGAGGGAGTGGCCGCGGCCGATGCGTACGGGCTGCACGTAGATCCGGTACTCGTCCACCAGGCCGTGGCGCAGGAAGGAGGCGGCGAGGTCCGCCCCGCTCAGGGTCAGGTCGCCGCCCGGGGCGGCCTTGAGGGCGCGGACCTCCTCCGGGACGACCTCGCGGAGCACGGTCGCGTGCGGGTCGGCCTGCCCGGCATCCAGGGTGCGCGAGTACACGTACTTCCGTGCGGAGCGCCAGATGCCCGCGAAGTCCGCCTCCGCCGCGCTCGCGGCCGGATCGGCATCGGCGGTGGGCCAGTAGGCGTCCATCAGCTCGTAGGTGATCCGGCCCATCAGCATGCCGCCGACGGACCGCAGTTCGTCGTTCATGTGCTGGTGCAGCTCTTCGTCGACGCGGTGCCAGTCGATCTGCCGCTCCGGCCCCTCGTAGTAGCCGTCGAGGGAGACCTGCGACATCAGGATGATCTTTCGCATGACGGACCAGGCTACGCGCCCTCCATACTGGACGGCGTGACCGCCAAAGCCGACACTCCCGACACCGCCGACACCCCCGACTCCGCAGCCGCCGACGACACCGTCCTGTGCGCCGTCGAAGGCCGCACCGGGGTGATCACCCTCAACCGCCCCAGGGCCCTCAACGCCCTCACCCACCCCATGGTGCTCCGCATCGCCGGGGCCCTGGCCGGCTGGGAGCGGGATCCGGGCGTGGAGCAGGTGCTCATCCGCGGTGCGGGCGACCGGGGGCTGTGCGCCGGCGGGGACATCCGGGCCATCCACGACGACGCCAAGGCCGGGACGCGGGCTTCGGCCGCCTTCTGGCGCGACGAGTACCGGCTCAACGCGTACATCGCCCGCTACCCCAAGCCCTACGTCGCCCTCATGGACGGCATCGTGATGGGAGGCGGAGTCGGCGTGTCCGCGCACGGCAGCGTCCGCGTGGTCACCGAACGCTCCCGCGTCGCCATGCCCGAAACCGGCATCGGCTTCGTCCCGGACGTCGGCGGCACCCACCTGCTGGCCCGCGCACCCGGCCTGCTCGGCACCCATCTCGCCCTCACCGGCTCCGCGGTGGGCGCCGCCGACGCCCTGCTGTGCGGGCTCGCCGACCACTTCGTACCCGCCGAACGGCTGCCGGAGCTGACCGCCGAACTCGCCGGATCCCCGGCCCGGGAGGTGCTGGGGCGGTACGCCGCCGAGCCCGGGCCCGGAGCGCTGGCCGAAGGGCGGGTCTGGATCGACCACTGCTACGCGGCCGGCACCGTCGAGGAGATCGTGGACCGGCTGCTCGGCTACGGGGACCCGGAGGCGAAGGAGGCCGCCGGGACGATCCTCGCCAAGTCCCCGACCGCCCTCAAGGTGACCCTGGAGGCCGTCCGCCGGGCCGCCGCCCTCGGCGCGCTGGAGCCGGTGCTGGAACAGGAGTTCCGGGTCTCCTGCAATGCGCTGACCTCGCCCGACCTGGTGGAGGGCATCCGGGCGCAGGTCGTCGACAAGGACCGCAGCCCGCGCTGGTCCCCGGCCACCCTCGGCGAGGTCACCGCACAGGACGTGGCCCGCTTCTTCGCCCCGCTCACCGGGGACGGCCCCGGGATCGCCGCGGGGTGACCCGGGGCCGTCCCCGGTGAGCGGGGCCGCCGGGTCAGGGCCGCCGGGTCAGGGCCGCCGGGTCACGGTCGCCGGGTCGGGGAGGCCGTGGTCACGGTCGCCGCGCGCGGTACAGATCGCGGAGCAGGGCGATCTCGGCCCCGTGGTGCAGCAGTTCCTGGTTGACCCACCAGACGATGTCGGCGAACGGCTCCTCCGCGTCGCTGCCGTGCGGGTAGCTGCAGTACCCCACGGTGTCCAGGGCCGCCTCGTCGACGCCCAGCAGCGCGCCGTGCCAGGCCGCCGCGGCGGAGTCGAAGCCCGCGAGCGCGCCCGCGGCCCCGCCCTCGACGGGGTGGTCGGCCCGGGTCAGCGTGCGGCTCCCGGCGGTGTGGTCGGCGCGCAGGGCGAGCATCTCGGTGAGGTGGCTCAGCCGCCACGCGATGGTGGTGAACGGCGGCGGCCAGGGGTGCGGATAGGCCGCGGCATCGCGCCCCCAGTCGCCCGCGCCGGCCAGTGCGGTCGCCCGCGGTCCGGGCCCGTCCGCGCGCCGCCGCACGGACCAGCAGTCCGGGACCGGCTCCCAGAGGTACTCCTCGTCCGTCAGCGCGCCGCCGACCTCGGTGTCCGTCCCGTCGCCGCTGTCCATGACGGGCCCGGCCATGCGGTCGGAGAGCCGGGTGCGCGCGAAGGCGAACTGGTCCAGCAGGGGGGTCAGACGGGGTGGGGTCACCGGAGCGTGCTCCTGTCCTCGGCGGTGGCGGCCCCGGTGGTACCGGCAGCCTCGGTGGTGGGCGTTTCCACCCAGTCAACCAGTTCGATGATCACACCGTTGGGGTCGGCGACCAGGAACAGCCGTTCGCCCCAGGGCTCCACGCGCGGCTCCATGACGATCGGGACGCCCTCGGAGCGCAGCCGCTCGTACTCGGCGGGCAGATCGGCCACGGTGAACGCGAGCAGGACTCCGGCGGCGCGCTGCTCGCGGAGATCCTCGGGGAGCACCTCCAGGCCGCGCCGCACGAAGATCACGTTCGGGCCGTCGGGGTGCGAGAGGGAGGCGAACCCGTCGGCCGCCATCGTCTCCTTGAACCCGAAATGCCTGATCAGAAAGGCGGACGAGGTGGTGGCGTCCTCGACGGTGAGGCAGATGGCGGTGTCGGTGATGCGCATGGGGTCCTCCTGGTGCCGTGGCTCGGAATTTTATTATACATAGTATTCTATACGCTGTAGAGAATTAAGTGTGGGCGAAGATGGGGCGAGCGGACTGCCGGAAGGCGGCGGAGCGGGAAGGGGCCGGGAGTGAGCACGGACCGGAGCGGTGCGGGCGATCCCGTCCGCACGTTGGAACTGCTGTGGCGCGAGCCGGGGCAGGGGGCGCCCAGCGGGCGGCGCGGGCCCCGGCAGGGGCTGACCGTCGACGCCGTCGTCGACGGCGCGATCGCGCTGGCCGACGAGGCGGGGCTGGAGGGCCGGTCGGGGCTGGCCGCGCTGACCATGCGGGCACTGGCCCAGCGGCTGGGGGTCACCCCCATGACCCTCTACGTCTACGTCCCCGGCAAGGCCGAGCTGCTCGACCTGATGCTGGACGCCGCGTACCTCGCCATGGACCGCCGCGGCGAGCCGGACCCCGACGGGTCCTGGCGGGAGCAGGTCACCCGGGTCGCCGAGGACAACCGCGCGCTGTTCCTGCGGCACCCGTGGATCGCCGAACTGTCCGTCACCCGCCCCCCGCTGGGCCCCGGGGTGATCGGCAAGTACGAGTACGAGCTCGCGGCCTTCGAGGGCATCGGCCTCACCGACGTGGAGATGGACGCCGCCCTGACCCACCTCCTCGGCTTCGTCCACGCGCAGGCCCTGGCCGCCGCCGACACCGCCGCGCACAACGCCCGCCAGAGCGACCAGGAGTGGTGGGAGCTGAGCGCCCCGCTGCTGGAGCGGGCCATGGACCCGCAGCGCTACCCCCTCGCCGGACGGGTCGGCAGCGCGGTCGGCGGGTACAGCCCCGAGACCGTGTGGGACTTCGGCCTGCGCTGCGTCCTCGACGGGATCGCTCGGCTGCTGGAGCGCGGCTGACCGGGCCGTCCGGCCCGGTCCCGTCCGGCCCGGTCCCGGAGGCGCGCTCTACCGGTACCCGGTGGGGTCCGCCGGGAGGTCCGGGTCCTGCACCTCGACCATGTACCGCCAGGCGTCCGGCCGGCTGCCGTCCACGTCAGTGAAGCCGTAGACCCCGGCGAGCTGCCCGCTGGAGAGCGACTGCCCGTTCCAGCGGGACAGTTCCGGGTCGGCGGCCAGGGCCGCGACCGCCCGGCCCACGTAGAGCGGGGTCTCCGAGATGCCGAAGTGCGGGACCGTCTTCAGCGCGTCCCGCCACGTGGCCTCGGTGACGCCGAAGGCGTCCAGCATCATCTCCGACCGGAGCCAGCCCGGGGTCAGTGCCACGGCCGTCGCTCCGCGCGGGCCCACCTCGTGTCCGAGCGCGAACGCCATGCGCAGCACGGCCGACTTGGCGATGTCGTAGAAGAAGGAGACCCGGTAGCGGCTCGCGTTGTACTCCGCCGTGCCGTCCGTCATCTCCACCACCAGTCCGCCCGGTTCGCGCAGCAGCAGCGGCAGTGCGTAGTGGCTGGTCACCGCGTGGGTCTCCACGGCCAGCCGCAGCAGCCGCAGCCCCTTGTCCAGGTCGTGTTCCCAGACCGTGCTCTCCCACTCGAAGAGCCGCTCGCCGCCCCAGATGTCGTTCACCAGCACGTCGAGCCGGCCCTGCTCGGCGTCGATCCGCCCGACCAGCGCCTCGACCTGTTCGGGCACCAAGTGGTCGGCTACCACCGGGATTCCGCGTCCGCCCGCCGCCGTGACCAGCTCGGCCGTCT
Organism: Streptomyces sp. NPDC058401; assembly: GCF_042722885.1. Taxonomy (NCBI): domain Bacteria; kingdom Bacillati; phylum Actinomycetota; class Actinomycetes; order Kitasatosporales; family Streptomycetaceae; genus Streptomyces; species Streptomyces sp. NPDC058401. The sequence goes on along the minus strand of NZ_JBHXKA010000019.1, from coordinate 37,285 downwards.
CCTCGATCGTCTCCGGCCGGTCGTACTCCGAGCGCCTGCCCCGGGTACTGCGCCCGCTCACGTACACCGTCGCGCCCGCGGCCCCCAGCGCGACCGCGATGCCCCGGCCCGCTCCGCGGGTCGCCCCGGCCACCAGGGCCACCTTGCCTTCGAGAGTTCGCTCTGCCTCCGCCATGAACGCGACCCTACGACGCCCGCACGCGACGGGGACGGTGCGGCGCGCTTGCGGATCCGTGAGACCGCGCCCGCGGATCCGTGAGACGGGGCGGGCGCGGCCTTGAACAACCGGCCCCCGAGGCCGCACTGTTGGCCCAGGTCCGTTCGTATTGTCAGGAGACAGGTTTGTCCACCGACCCCGCCGCGCAGGCGTCCGAGCCGACGCCCTCGTCCACGCTCCCGTCCCCGACCCCGTACGTCATCGACCCCGCCGGCGGCTGCCCGCACGCCCTCAACGCCCGGCTGCGGGCGCAGGGCGCCGTCGCCGAGGTGGTGCTCCCCGGCGGCGTTCCCGGCGCGGTGGTCCTCGGCCACGAGGCGCTGAAGGAGTTCATCGCCCACCCCGATGTGGCCAAGGCCGCCCGGCACTTCCCGGCCCTGCACGACGGCACCATCCCCGCGGACTGGCCGCTGCGCGTCTTCGCCAACGCCCAGGGCATGCACACCGCCGACGACGCCGACCACCGCCGGCTGCGCTCCCTGGTGGGCAACGCCTTCACCGTCCGGCAGGTGGAGCGGCTGCGCCCCCGCATCGAGGAACTGACGGCCGGGCTGCTGACCGACCTGGAGCGGGCGGCGGAGGCCTCCCCGGACGGGGTGGCGGACCTGCGCACGCACGTCGCGCTGCCGCTCCCGATGAGCGTGATCTGCGAGCTCCTCGGAGTGGACCCCGAACACCGGGGGCGGCTGCACGCGTTGTCCAACACCGTCATCGTCGCCACCGACACGCCCCCGGCCGAGGTCATGGCGGCCCTGCGCGAGCTCGTCGAGCTGATCGGCGCCATCGCCGCCATCCGCCGGGCCGATCCGGGCGAGGACCTGACGAGCGCCCTGATCGCCGCCCGCGACGGCGACGGCGACCGGCTCAGCGAGGCCGAACTCACCGGCACCATGCGGCTGATGCTCGTCGCGGGCCACGAGACCACCCTCAACCTGATCAGCAACGCGGTACGCGCCCTGTGCACCCACCGCGACCAGCTCGCGCTGGTCCTGGAGGGCAAGGCCACCTGGTCGGACGTGGTCGACGAGACCCTGCGCTTCGACGCCCCGGTCAGCTGGTTCCCGTTCCGCTACCCGACCCGCGACCTGACCATCGAGGGGACCGTGATCCCGCAGGGCACCCCGGTCCTCGCCGGCTACTCGGCGGCCGGCCGCGACGAGGCCTTCCACGGCCCGGACGCCGACCGCTTCGACCTGACCCGCCCCACCGCGGCCCGCAACCTCGCCTTCGGACACGGCGCCCACTACTGCGTCGGGGCCCCGCTCGCCCGGCTGGAGGCCACCATCGCCCTGGAAGCCCTCTTCACCCGCTTCCCGGAGCTGGACCTGGCCGTCCCCGAAGCCGAACTCCCGCACCAGCGCAGCTTCATAGGCAACAGCGTCGAGTCCCTGCCGGTCCGCCTACGGGGCCTCGGCGGGCGGTGAGATCTCCGTGCTCAGCCACCCCAGAGCGTCGGGGTACATGGCGATCCAGGTCTGGAAGTTGTGCCCGCCCTGAGGGCGGACCAGGGTCTTGACCCGGATACCGGAATCCTGAGCCGCCTTGGCGAAGTCGGCCAGCTGCTGCGGCGGGCTGTCCTTGTCCTGCGCCGAGGTGGCCAGGAACAGCCCGACGTCGGTGTTCTTGTCGCGCTTCGCCTGAGTGACCAGCCACATCGGGCTGTTGCGCTCGCGCAGCACCGGATCGGACAGCACGTCCGGGTCGCCCGTCAGCGGATCCGGGTCCAGGGCCGCGCCGGCCCGGAACGTCTTCGGGTACTGGAGCGGCAGCTTGGCCGCGCAGAAGGCCCCGGTGGAAATGCCCATCAGCCCCCAGCCCTTGGGCTCGGGGAGCGTGCGGAAGTTCTTGGCGACCAGGTCCGGGACGTCCTCCGCGAGCCAGCTCGCCACCTTGCGCTTCGGGGTGTCCGTGCAGTCGGTGTTCACGCCTCCGGGGTACAGGTCGGGGATCACCAGGATGAACGGGTGCGCCGCGCCGAGCTGGACGAGCTGCTCCAGCGCGCCGGGCATGTCGCCGATGTCGAGCCAGGAGCGGGGCGAGCCCGGATAGCCGTGCAGCAGCATCAGCACGGGGAACCGGGTCTTCTCCGCGCCGGGGGCGTCGTACTCCGGGGGAGTCCACACGATCACCTGGCCGGCGAGCTTCGAGTGGGAGCCGCGGAAGTACGTGGTGCGGGTGCCGTCGCCGCCGAGGGTGAACTTGGCCCGTCCGAGCGGCGGCCCGGTCATGGCGGAGTCGTTCTGCCCGGCCTCGGTGCCCAGCAGGTCGTCCCACGAGGAGTAGAGGCCGTAGCTCCCGTTGATCCAGGTGGCCACCACGCAGATGGCCGTGAGCTGGCACAGGCCGATCATCAGCAGCCGGGCGGGCCAGCGCACCCAGCCGGGGCCGGGGATCCGGTTCCACAGGAGCAGCGCGGCGAGCATCGCGAGCCCGGTGACGACGATCAGCGTGATGAGGAACGACGTACTGGTCAGCTCCACTGCGCCGGCTCCTGACGTGCGACGGAATGATGGAGAATTCCGGACATTACGTCAAATCTACGATGCGCACCGCCCGGGGGAGGGCGGTGCGCATCGTGTCGGGGCCGGTGGTGCCGGACGGGGCGCCGGTCCCGGTTCGGGGCGGAGTCGGTGCCGGTACCGGTACCGGTGCCGGTAGCGGTGACGGATGGCGCCGGTCCCGGTCCGGTCTCAGATGAGGAAGCGGTACCGGCGGACCAGCGCGGTCCGGCGCCAGGCGCGGCCGAGCCCGAAGTGGTTGCCCGCGGCGGTCGTGGCCACCACGGCTCCGGCCACGGCGAGGATCCAGTGGTCGTCGGTGAGGGGGTTGGTCGCGGGCAGCATCGTGACGAGCCACATGAAGCCCATCATCATCGCGCAGGACACGGCGGCGATCCGGGTGCCGATGCCGAGCAGGAACGCCAGACCGATGCCGAGCAGGCCCGTCATGAAGATCAGGTCAAGCCAGCCGGCTCCGGCTACCGAGTCGAAGGTGTGCGCGAAGGGGCCCTTCGTCCCGTGCAGCAGGAACCCTTCGGTCGGCGAGCCGCCGTTGATGACGGACTTGGCCGACGGGGTGCTGAATCCGAGCCCGAACAGCTTGTCCAGGAAGGGCCAGATGAAGGTCCAGGCGACCAGCACGCGCAGGGCGGCGAGGGCGATGCGGGCCGGCAGCGCGGGTGTGGGACCGCTCTCACTTCCGGGTGCCTCCGCGGCCGGGCCGGGGGCGGTGATCTTGCGGGAAGGGGTGAGCAGAGTGGCCATGACGTGCACCTTTGTCCGTTGCCAGGATCTTGTGAATGCATTCACAATCTACGATCTTCATCCAGCGTGAACGTGCGGCGAAGATCCCGAGCCGGGGGGTCGTGAGACCCCACAGGTCAGGACCTTGGTCCTGGGGTAGATTCACCGCCTGTTCACCTGCACGGTTCCGGGGCTTTCGGGCGATCTGGTGCCGTATGAGGCATGATCGACGGGGATATGCGGAAACCGCAGAAAACGCAGAACGCGCAGAAGATCCAAAAGGCGCAGAGCGCCCAGAAGGCGCAGAGCGCGCAGAAGGCGGCGAGCCGCCGGATGCGTTCCGCGGTGCGCACCAGGATGCCGTCGGCGGCTCCGGTGCGCGCGGGCTATCAGGTCAAGCTGCTGGTCGACCCCGACCGGGTGCTCGACGCCGACGGCCTGCCCACGGCGGCCGCGGCCGCGGCGCTGTCCCTCGGTGCGCCCGGCCGCTTCGAGGTCGCCCAGTACATGGACGACGCGGGGCGCAGCCTGAACGGGCAGGGGTGGATCGTCCGCATCCGGCGCCACGACGACGAGAACCGGATCCGCCTGGCCTACAAGGCCCGCTTCGACATCGAGGGCGACGGCACGGACCCGGCCGAGGTGCGGCGGGTGATGGACCGGGCCTCCGTGCACAACTTCTGCGCGGAAGGCGGCAATTACTCCGTCCAGGTCAACCTCAGTCACACCCGCGCCACCCTCGACTTCACCAACAAGAAGTGCCGGCCGGTCCCCGGCCTCGCGCCCGGCGAACTGCCCGGGCTCGACGCCTCCCGCGCCCTCGTGCTGGACCGGCTCCCCGGAAAACTCGCCAAGTGGGCTGCGAAACCTGCCGGTTGGGCGGAGTCGGTCACCGCTTCATCCCGACTCCACGGTCCCGTAAGACAGGCCAACTACCCTGGCCGGATGCTCGATCACGCGATGGAGACGCAAGTCAGCCGGCTGCGGACCGCCTCCGGCGAGCTGGCCTGGTTCGCCGAGATCACCGCCAAGGGACGCACCCTGCGCGACGCCGTCGAGCTGCGCTCCGACCTGATGGGCAAGCTCCGCGCCGAGGGCTGGCTGCTGGAGCGGGACGCCTTCAAGACCGACCTCATCCTCGGCCGGTGAACACCTCCCGGGCCGCGCCGGCGACCGCGCCGATACGCCTGGCCCACCTGGCCGACCTGCACATAGGCTCCGCCCTGCGCGGACTGGCGGACTACCCCGGGGCGCCCGCGATGGACCGGCGCGAAGCCCCGTACGAGGCCCTGCGCGCGGCCGTGCGCCGCATCGTCGAGGGCGGCTACCGCGGGGTGCTCATCGCCGGGGACGTCTTCGACCGCCGCCACTGCGACGCCCGGGCGCTGGCCGCCTGCCAGGACGCGCTCGGCGCCTTCCACGAGGCCGGCCTGCGCACGGTCGTGGTCTCCGGCAACCACGACGCCGAGACCCCGCTGCCGCACAAACTGCACCTCCCGCCCTCGGTGCGCTGGCTCGGCGCCGACGCTCCCGAGTCGGTGCCCTGGCCCGAGCTCGGCGTCACCGTCCACGGCCAGTCGGTGGGGGAGCCCGACGAACGCCGCGACCTCGCGGCCGGCTTCCCGCGCGCGACCCCCGGCGCCGTCAACATAGGGCTGCTGCACACCAGCCTGCACGGCGCCTGGAGCCGCCGGATCTGCGCACCGGCCGACCCGCGGACGCTGGCCCGCGCCGGGTACGACTACTGGGCCCTGGGCCACGTCCACCACCGGCTGGTCCCCGGCGCCGGCCCCTTCGCCGCCTACCCGGGCAACACGCACGCCCGCGGCCCCGCGGAGGCGGGCGGGCGCGGTTTCATGGAGCTGCTGATCGAGGGCCCCGACCGGGGCCCGGGCAGCGGCCGGCGGATCGGGATCCTCCCGGTGGACACGGCACCCGTGCGCTACGAGACGCTCCACCTCCCGTACACGGAGACCGCCGAGGCCGAGCTGAAGGACCGTTTCGCCTCGGTCCCGGAGCCCTCGGACGGCGGCGCGATCATATGGACCCTCAGCGCCGCCACCCCGCCCGCCCTGCTCCACGAGGCCCGCGCCCTGGCCGGCCCGGCCGCCATGGTCTGCCCGGCCGAGGGACCGGCAGCCGGGGGTGCGGCCCCCTCCTGCTGACCGGGCAGGGCACAACGGCTCGAAATACGGGACCAAAGCCCGCGCAGCCCCCCAAAAGGCATTGTTAGGGTCGCCTTACTCCATTCGAACGCAAAGTGGTCGGCCGCTGCCTGCCCGAGCAAAGGGACAGGTGAGGCATGCGTGGACACCGCCGCGCCCAAGACGCGGCCATCGCGGATCCCCCGATGAGCAGGCCCACCCCCGCCGCCACCCCCGCCGCGGGCGACGCTCCCGCCGCCGGCGCCAGCCGCCCCGGGCACCGGACGACGCTCCTGCGGTCGCTGGGCCTCGTCGCCCTGGCGGCCCTGCTCCTCGCCGTGGTCTGGGCGAGCCTGATGACCGGCTCCGGACGCGTCGCGGCCGCCGACCTGCTGCCCGCGCTCCTCCACCCCGACCGGACGGACAAGGCCCAGCTGATCCTGCTGGAAGTCAGGATTCCGCGTACGGCCGCCGGGCTCCTCGCCGGGGCCGCCCTCGGCCTGGCCGGCACGGTCATGCAGGGCATCGCGCGCAACCCCCTGGCCGACCCGGGCATCCTCGGCGTCAACGCGGGTGCCTCCGCGGCCGTCGTCTTCGCCCTCAGCGTCCTGGGCATGACGGACCCCGCCCACTACATCTGGTTCGGGTTCCTCGGGGCCCTCGTCGCCTCCCTCCTCGTCTTCACCATCGGCTCCATGGGCCGTGACGGAGCCACCCCCGTCAAGCTGACCCTGGCCGGCGCCGCGACCGGCGCCGCCCTGCTGTCGCTGACCACGTCCATGCTGCTCACCGACTCCAAGTCCTTCGACCAGTACCGGTTCTGGCAGGTCGGCTCGCTGACCGGACGCGACCCCGCCGTCCTGTGGCAGGCCCTGCCGTTCATCGCCGTCGGCGCCCTCATCGCGCTGGCCCTCGGATCGCGGCTGAACGCCCTCGCCCTCGGCGACGACATCGCCCGGGCCCTCGGCCAGCGCGTCGGCCCGACCCGGGCGCTGTGCGCGGTGGTCGTGGTCCTGCTCTGCGGAGCGGCCACCGTCGTCGCCGGCCCCATCGCCTTCCTCGGCCTCGTCGTCCCGCACGCCGTGCGGCTGTGCACCGGCCCCGACCACCGCTGGATCCTCCCCTACAGCGCCCTCGCGGCTCCGGTGCTGCTGCTGGTGGCCGACATCGCCGGCCGCCTGATCGCCCGGCCCGGCGAGGTCCAGGCCGGCATCGTGACGGCCGCGATCGGCGCCGTCCCCTTCGTCCTGCTGGTCCGCCGACGCAAGGCGGCCGGGCTGTGACCGCCTCCCCGACCCTCCCTACGGACACCCCCGCGCCCCGCACCGACCCCGCTTCGCGGGCCGGGGCCGCCGCCACGCTGCGTACGCTCCGCCGGGCGCGGCGCACCCGCGGCCGCACCGTCACGCTCGCGCTGACGGCCGCCGTCATCGCCGTGTTCTGCGCGGCCCTCTGCGTGGGCGACCTCGCCGTACCGCTGCGCGAGGTCATCGCCGCCCTCACGGGTACGGCCGACCCCGGGGCCCACTTCATCGTGGTCGAACTGCGCCTGCCGCGGGTGCTGCTCGGTCTCCTCGTGGGCGCCGCGTTCGGCCTGTCCGGAGCCCTCTTCCAAGCCCTGCTGCGCAACCCCCTCGCCAGCCCCGACGTCATCGGGATCAGCCAGGGCGCGAGCGCGGCGGCCGTCCTGGCCTCCCTCGGGTTCGCGCTCAGCGGTATCGCACTGTCGGCGGCCGCGCTGGCCGGAGCCCTGCTCAGCGCCGCCCTCATCCACGCCCTCGCCCGCCGCGGGCACGTCTCCGGGGCACGCTTCGTCCTCGTCGGAGTCGGCATCGGGGCCGCCCTGTCGAGCATCACCTCCTACCTGCTGACCAGCTCCCAGGTGACCGCTGCCCAGAACGCCTTCCTCTGGCTCACGGGGAGCCTGAACGGAAGCTCCCTGGCGCAGCTGTGGCCGCTCCTCGGGGCCCTCCTCGTGCTGCTGCCGCTCACCGCCGTGGCCGCCCGGGACCTGGAAGCGCTCCGCCTCGGCGAGGACACCGCCGCCGGCCTCGGCACCCCGGTGGCCCGCTCGCGCCTGGCCCTGCTGGGCTGCGCGGTGGCCCTCGCGGGCGTCGCCACGGCCGCCGCGGGTCCCGTGGCGTTCGTCGCCTTCGTCTCCGCCCCGATCGCCCGCAGGCTCGCCCCGGCCTCCGGTGCGGCCCTGGTCCCGGCCGCGCTCACCGGAGCGCTGCTGGTGGCCGTCGCCGATTTCGCCGCGCAGCACCTGCTCTGGTCGAGCCAGTTCCCCGTCGGCGTCGTCACCAGCCTCATCGGGGCCCCGTACCTGCTGTGGCTGCTGGCCCGCGCCAACAGGACGGGGCGCCTCGGATGACCCGTACGGCCCCCACGCCGCCGCCCGCCACCCCTCACGACAGGGACGGCACGGACGGCACGGACGACAAGGAAACAGACATGCCCTGCGGCGGACCCACCCTGGGAACGCGTGACGTCCGCCTCGGCTACGACGGCCGCGAGATCGTCCACGGCCTCACGCTCGACATCCCGCCGGGCCGGATCACGATGATCGTCGGCCCCAATGCCTGCGGGAAGTCCACGCTGCTGCGCTCGATGGCCCGGCTGCTGCCCCCGCTCTCCGGGAGCGTCCTGCTCGACGGCCGGGACATCCACTCCCTGGCCACGCGCGAGGTCGCCGCGCGCCTCGGCATCCTGCCCCAGACCCCCGTCGCCCCCGACGGGATCACCGTGGCCGACCTCGTCGGCCGCGGCCGCTACCCGCACCAGGGCTGGTTCCGGCGGTGGACCTCAGAGGACGACACGGCCGTCGCCGACGCCCTGCTGGCCACCGACGTGCTCGAACTCGCCGACCGCTCCGTCGACGAGCTCTCCGGCGGCCAGCGCCAGCGCGTCTGGATCGCCATGGCCCTCGCCCAGCGCACCGAGATCCTCCTGCTCGACGAGCCCACCACCTACCTCGACGTGAGCCACCAGCTCGACGTCCTCGACCTCCTCGTCGACCTCAACCAGGACCACGGCACCACCATCGCCGTCGTCCTCCACGACCTGAACCTCGCCTGCCGCTACGCGGACCACATCGTCGCGCTGCGCGACGGCCGGGTCATCGCCGAGGGCCCACCCGCCGAAGTGGTCACGGAGGAACTGGTGACCCGCGCCTTCGGCATGAGCTGCACGCTCGTCCCCGACCCGGTCTCCGGCACCCCGCTGATCGTTCCCATCGGCCGCCACCGCACCGGCCTGACCAGCCCCTGACCCGCCCCTGAGCTGTCCTTCGGCGGCCTCCCGTCCTCGCACGACCCGCACCGCACGACCCCCCTCTCACGATCCGAACGAGGTTGAACCCCGTATGACCCGCACCGCCGCGCCCCGAACCCGCCGTACGAAGACCGCGATCGCACTCGCCGCCGCGATGGCCCTGGCCACCACCCTCGGTGCGTGCTCCGCCGGCTCCAAGGACGACAAGGCCGCCGGTCCGGCGGCCGGCGGCGCCGGGTTCCCCGCCAAGGTCGCCACCAAGTTCGGCGAGATCACCGTCGACAAGAAGCCGCAGCGGGTCGTCGCCCTCGGGTGGGGCGACGCCGAGACCGCGCTGGCCCTGGGCGTACAGCCCGTCGGTGCCAGCGACTGGCTCGCCTTCGGCGGCGACGGCACCGGCCCCTGGGCCAAGGGCCTCTACACCAAGAGCCCCGAGAAGATCGGCACCATGGAGCCCGAGTACGAGAAGATCGCGGCCCTCAAGCCCGACCTGATCCTCGACACCAAGTCCAGCGGCGACCAGAAGCGTTACGACACCCTCAGCAAGATCGCCCCGACCATCGGGGTCCCGAAGGGCGGTGACCAGTACCTGACCAACTGGGAGACCCAGACCGGGATGGTCGCCGACGCGCTCGGCCTGCACGACAAGGGCAAGGAGCTGGTCGACGGCGTCGAGGCGAAGTTCAAGACCGCCGTGGCGCAGCACCCCGAGTTCCAGGGCAAGACCGTCACCGCCGGCTCCCTCACGAGCGTCGGCTACGGGGCCTACGTCCACGGCAGCGGCCGCGTCGACTTCCTGGAACGCCTCGGCTTCAAGAACAACCCGAAGGTCGACGCCAAGGCGGGCGGCTCCTTCTTCACCGAGATCTCCCGCGAGGAGCTGGACCTGCTCGACGCCGACCTCATGATCATGGTCCCGATCGGCGTGCCCGCGGCCAAGGCCAAGGACGACGCACTCTTCAAGGAGATCCCCGTGGTCAAGGCGGGCCACGACCTCGTCTTCGAGCCCGAGTCGACCCTGAGCTCGGCCTTCGCGACCGACTCCGTCCTCTCCGTCTCGTACGCCCTCGACCAGGTCGTTCCCGAGATCGCCAAGGCCCTGAAGTAGCACCGGGCAGCAGAACCGACCCGCTGGGGAGCCCCGCATGTCCACGGCCACCGTCCGACCCGCCTGGGGCTCCCTGAGCCCGGAGGTACGGGCCCACGTCGAACGGGAACTGGGCGCCGAAGTCGCCCGGGCCCGGTCGTGCGGGGACGGGTTCAGCCCCGGTCTGGCGTCCCGGCTCCTGCTGGCCGACGGGCGCAGGGTGTTCCTCAAGGGAATCCACGCCGCGCACCCCTGGGCCCCCCGGTACGCGGACGAGATCGCCGTCACCACCGCCCTGCCCGCCGGCATCGGACCCCGGGTGTGGTGGACCGCCGCGCCCGAGGAATCCGGCGGCTGGTGGTGGCTGTGCCTGGAGGACGTACCGGGCACCCATCCGGTCCTCGCCCCGGGGGCCGCCGGGACCGAGCGGGCGGTGGCCGCCGTCGAGACGGCCCTGCGCCGGCTCACCCCGTCACCCGTGGGCGGGACCCGGCCGGCCGTGCGCGTCGTGGGACCGTGGCTGACCGGCTGGTCCGCGCTGCGCACGGCCCCGCCCGCCGGCCTGGACCCCTGGGCCCGCCGCCGTCTGGACCGGCTCGCGGCCATCGAGCGGGACTGGTGGCCCGCCTCCCACGGCGACACGCTGCTCCACTGGGACCTGCACACCGCCAACATGCTCCACCGCCCCGCGGACGGGCGCGTCGCGGACGGGAGCGCCGGGGGCGAGGTCGTGCTCGTCGACTGGTCCTACCGGCTCCACGGGGCGGCCTGGATCGACGCCGCCGTACTGGTTCCCCAGCTGATCCTCGGCGGGCACACCCCGGCCCAGGCCGAGCAGGCGACCGCCCGTCTGCCACGGCCCGCGGACCCCGCGGTGCTGACCGGGTTCGCCGCGGGCCTGGCGGGACTCTGGACCGCGTGCTCACACCGGCCGCCGCCCGCCGCGGACCCGTCCCTGCGCGCCCACCACGCCCGGACGGCAGACGCCACGCTCAGCTGGCTCCGGCACCGCACGGGCTGGTCCTGAGTCGGGTCCTGAGTCGGGTCCTGAGCCGGGCCCGGGCCCGGCCGTCTGCAACGGCCCGCAATGGCCCGCAACGGCCTTCAGTCCCGGACCCGGACGGTCACCGTGTGCCGGCCCGTGGCCCCGTCGGGGAGGGTTCCGGCGCGTTCCCCCGTCTGTACCGCGCCCGTGCGGTCCGTGGCGCGGACCTCCAGGGTGTGCCCGCCGGGAGCCGCCTCCCATAGCCACACCCACTGGCGCCAGGTGTCGTCCCCGTCCGCCACCCCGAGCCGGGCCTCCCGCCACGGGCCCGCGTCCACCCGTACCTCGACCCGCGCGATGCCCCGGTGCTGCGCCCACGCCACCCCGGCGACCGCCACCCGGCCCGCCGCGACCTCGGCGGAGGCGCGCGGGGTGTCGATGCGCGACTGGGTCTTGACGGTGGCCTGCTGCGCCCAGGACCTGCGCACCCAGTAGGCGTCGTACGCGGCGAAGGTGGTCAGCCGCAGCTCGCGCAGCCACTTGCACGCGGAGACGTACCCGTACAGCCCCGGGACGATCATCCGGACGGGGAAACCGTGCCGGAAGGGGAGCGGCTCGCCGTTCATCCCCACCGCCAGCAGCGCCTCCCGGCCGTCCATCACGGCCTCGACGGGGGTGCCGAGGGTCATCCCGTCCACCGAGCGCGCCACGAGCTGGTCGGCCCGGCCGCCCTGCGAGGGCGGCCGCACCCCCGCCTCGCGGAGCAGATCGGCGAGGCGCACGCCCAGCCAGCGGGCAGTGCCCGCGTACGGGCCGCCGACCTCGTTCGACACGCAGGTGAGGGTGGCGTCGTGCTCGACCAGGGGCCGGGCGAGCAGCTCCGGCAGGCCGAGGGTGAGGGGCCTGGAGACCCCCTCCCCGTGCACGGTCAGCCGCCAGGTGTCCGCGTCCACGCGCGGGACGACCAGCGCCGTGTCCACCCGGTAGAACGCCTGGTTCGGGGTGATGAAGCGGCCGGCCCCGGGGATCCGCAGATCCGATCCGGCCGGTACGGGCGGGGCCGGCACGGCGGGCCGCGGAAGGACGAGCCCGGCCCGCGAGGCCGTGGCTCCCGCGTCCCCGAAGGCGCCGAGCCGCCGCCCGGCGTACCCGGCTCCGGCCGAGAGGGCCAGGGTGGCGAGGGCGAGGCGGCCGAATCCGCGCCGGTCCATGACTCCGGGCGGGCCCGCTCCGGAGGGCTGCGGACGGGGTTGTGGACGGGGTCGTGGGATGGCTCTGACCAGCAGGTACAGCACTCCGGCGGCGGCGCACCCGGCCGCCAGCGAGGGCAGTGCGTCCTGCCAGGCGGCCTCCGGCCGGCCGAGCGCGGCCGTCGCGCCGAGCGCGCCGAAGGCGGCCGCGAGGGCGGTGCCCGCGGCCGGGCGGCGTACGGCGAGCAGCCCGGCCGCGATCGCCACGGCGGCCAGCACGGCGCCGATGCCCAGGGTCAGCACCAGTTTGTCGTCCGTACCGAACCGGCGGACCGCCCACTCCTTGACGGCGGCCGGGGTCGCGTCGACCACGGCCCCGCCGACCGCGGTGAGCGGGGCCGCCTCGGGCCGGACGGCCGCCGCGGCCAGCCGGGCCACGGCGAGCCCGGCGAAGGCGGCGAGCAGTCCGCTGACGGCGCCGAGCGCGTACCGGCCGCCGGGCCTTCCCGGACCGGCCCTTCCGGCTCTCGTACGGATGCTGCGGATCATGCGGAGTCACCGTCCGCCCCGCTCGGTGGGATGGATCCCCCCAGGTACCAGGGTGCCTCCGAACCGGGGGTCTGCGCCTCGGGCGGGCCGGGGGCCGGGGGCCGGGGCCGACGGGGCCCGGGCCTCAGGCGAGCGGGTGTCCGGCCCGCTCCGCGGCCCGCCGGGCCATGGCCGCGAGGCGGCTCTCCGGATCCGCCGGGCCCGCCGTCCGGTGGGTGGCGAGCTGCCGGCGCTTGCGCAGCTCCACGATCCCGTCGGTGAGGAGCGTGAGAAGTTCCAGCGTCAGGGTCGCTGAGGTGCGGTGCGGGTCGGTCTCGGACATGGCGGGCGTCCTTCCGGCGTTGGCGGCGTCGGAAAGGGCGGCCGCCGGAGTGCTCCGGCGACCGCCCCTGATCCGTTTCCGGCAGTGTCCTTCAGTGAACCCGGTGCCGCGCTAGAGCGGCGGCCGTCCGGCCCGGTTGTCCCCCGGGCGGGTGGGGAGCCTTCCCCCGGAGGGTGAGCGGCGGCTCATCGGGAGACCCCCACCCTCCTTGTGGTGTAAGTCAGTTGACCTGGGGGAGAGTGGCGGCGATGCCGGCCGCCAAGGTGTACGGGTTACCGCTCGGCCGTGCCGGATGGCGGGTGGTGAGCTTGGCCCAGTCGGCCTCGAAGGCGTGCCAGTCGACCGCCCTCGGTGCGGCGCGCCGCACCAGCGCCTCCTCCAGCGAGGCGAAGTAGGAGGACCAGCGCCGGGCGTACAACTCGCTGATCAGGCCGCTCCATTCACGGTTCGCGTAGTCGTGCAGGAAGCCGCCCTCGCTGGTGCTCTGCCGTCCCCACACGCTGAGGATCGAGCGGGCGTCGTACTCGTACCGGTCCTGCTCGGCCCGGTCCGCGCCGTGCGAGCGGGCCGCCGAAAGCCAGTTGCCGAGCAGGAAGTTCGGATCGGAGCCGACGAGCGCGTCCAACTGCCGCTCCCAGTGCGCCCAGTCGGCGGTCAGCTCGCGGAACAGGGCGAGGTCCTGGGCCTCGTAGGCCGCCTTGATCTCGGGCAGCAGTACCCGCGAGTGGTTGGCGAGGGCCTGCCGGGCGGTGTCCACCAGGTCGAAGCGGTAGGCGCTGGAGCCGCGCAGCCGGGGGTCCACCTTGAGCAGGTGGTCCAGGGCCCGGCGCACCGAACCCGCCGGATACCGCATCGCCTTGGGGCTCCAGTAGGCCGACCCCACGGCCGTCAGGCTCGGCCGGGCGGTGAACAGGCTGTCCTGGGACTCCGACCACAGCCCCGAGGAGGTGCTGTACGGGCCCTTGCGCAGCTCCTCCCAGGCCGCGGCGGCCTGGGCGTCCGGGGCCCCGTACCGGCGGGCCGAGAAGTCCGCGAACCACTTCCGCTGGTCGACGGGGCCGGGCTCCCAGGCCAGGTCGGTGAAGAGGTCGAAGGCCGCCGGGTTGGTCCCGGTGGCCTCGGGCAGGTAGGCGATGCCGGTCAGCGCACTGTCGGGCTTCGTGCGCCAGGACTGGAACCGGTCGATCCACACCGAGGTGTTGGCGCCGACCGTCGTGTGCCCGCCGAAGTTGTAGATCGAGCCGATGGCGTACGAGGTTCCGCCCCAACGGGTCTCGCGGTCCAGCCGGTTGTAGCGGTCGGACAGCCCGTCCAGGATCAGCAGCTTCGAGGTGTCCACCCCGGCCAGCAGCTCCTTGGTGGGATCGTCCTGCCAGCCCAGCACCGCCCACAGTGCGCCCGGATGCGCCGCCCACAGGGCCTGCTGCACCGCCCCGGCGGCGGCCTTCACGTCCACCGATCCGGTCTGGCCGCCCTCGTGGAGCGGGCTCATCCGGTACATCGTGCTGTCCCCGAACACCGCGCGCTGCTCCGCGTAGTACGCGGCGGCCAGCCGGGCGAAGGGCGGCGACATCGGGTCCAGCCAGTCGGGCCGTTCGAAGCCCGCCCAGTCGCCCTGCGGAACCGTCACCGCGCCCGGGTTGTGCCCGGCGAAGGCCGGCGGCACCGTCCCGAAGTAGCCCGGCAGCACCGGGGTCATGCCGAGGCCGCGCAGCTGTTCGGTGATCTTGCCGCCCAACTCGGCGCGCCCGCGCATCAGTTCCTCGGACACCGGGCCGCCGAAGCCGCTCAGGTTCTGCAGCAGCCACCAGCTCTGGTGACCGGGGCCGGGGATCCACTCCCGCAGCTCTGCGGCGGAGTAGCCGAACCGCTGGAGCGCCCGGTAGTACGGGTACTCGGCGCCGACCTGAACGAACACCTCGTTGATGCCGTGCAGCGCGAGCAGGTCGATCTGCCGCTGGTGCTCCTCGAAGGTGCGGTACGGGCCGGAGTACCCGTCGTCGGTGTCGTTCAGCGCGTACCGGTGCGCCACCTGCGCGCTGCGGGTGACCGGGGAGGGCACCGCCGGCAGCTCGGCCGGCAGCAGGCCGATGCTGTCGCCGGGCCAGCCGATGTCGGCTCCGGCGACGTGCTGGAGGTACCAGCCGACCCCGGTGAGCAGGGTGGCTCCGGTGGAGCCCCGGACGGTGATCGCCCCGGCCGTGCCGGACACGGTGAAGGTGTCGGGCCCGGCTCCCGCGTCGGGCACCAGCGTGAACTGCCCGGCATGGCGGGGCAGCAGCCGCTGCAGGGAGGCCCGCGCGGGGGCGGCGTCGAAGACCCGCGGCCGGGCCGGGGGAGCCGCCGCGGGGGAGTGGGCGGGGGGCTGGGCGGCGGGTTGGGCGGAGGGCTGGGCGGCGAGCCCCGTCGCTCCGCCGGTGGAGGTCGCTCCGGGGGCCGCCGCGGCGACGGTCAGGGTGAGCAGGGCCGCGGGGAGCGCGGCCAGGGTGACCCGGCGGCGCGCCCGCCGGGCGGCGGCCCGGCCGCGTCGTGGGAGGGGGACCGGCATGCGCGTCGTCCTTGCTTCTGTCGGCTCCGCCGGCTCAGGCGCTGCGGCCGGCTCGCTCGGCTCGGTGGGTGGGTGCTTCCTCGTCTGGTGCCTCGTCGGCTTCCCCATGGGGCGGGCCGTCAGACCGGCAGGGCCCACGCCTGGTCGACCTGGTGGTCGCCGCAGGGCGTCAGCCGCAGCCGCTCGGCGGGGGTGCCCGGTTCGACGGGGGTGGCCGCGGGGGCGGGCGCCGTCAGGCAGAGCCCGCTCGCCTCCTCGACCAGGGCCCCGTCGCGGCGCGGGGTCCAGCTCCGGCCCGGCTCGCGGCGCCGCCGGTCGCCCGAGCAGTCGGCCAGCTCCACGAGGCCCTCCTCGCCTGCCGACAGGCATGCACCGGCCAGCCGCAGGGCGCCGTCCCGGCCGAGGGTCCAGCGCTGGTCGGGTGCTCCCGTACAGGCGGCCATGACAACGGCGCCGACGCCGGTGGTGTTCGCCCCGTCGGCGCAGGCGGCGCTCGTGCCGGAGCCCCGGCCGGCGATCTGCCCGGTGGGCACGGCCTCGGCGCAGCCGGTGCGCGGGGTGAGCCGCCAGACGCCGGTGTCGTGCGCGGCCAGCGTTCCGGTCAACGTGTCGGACAGCTCACGGCTTTCACCGGTCCACAGGTTCTTCGCCTCGACGGTGCAGGAGTCCAGCCCGAGCTCGTCGAGCGGTACGCGGATGTCGCGGGCGGCGCCGGACCGGTTGAGCACGGCGACCGCACGGTCCCCGTTCGCCAGCGGCCGCACCAGGATGTCGAAGGTGGCGTTCGAGGAGACCACCGCGCCCTGACGGCCCATCGGGTCCTGGTCCAGGGCGATCAGATCGGTGTTGCCGAGGGCGGCGAGCCCGTCCGCGGAGAGCTCGGAGACCTGCGAGGACAGGATGAACGGCGCGGCCATCATGGCCCACAGGCCGACCTGGCTGCGGCTCTCCGCCGCGGTGAGTCCGGGGGCGCCCGCGATCAGGAAGTCGGGGTCGTTCCAGTTGCCGGGGCCGGCGTACCGGCCGAGCCAGCGGTTGTAGCCGTAGTTGCCCATGACCGAGCTCCACCGCGAGGTGTCCGGGGCGGTCGGCTTGTAGACCTTGATGTCCCGGCCCTCGCGCCACAGCTGGCCGGTCTCGCCGACCCAGTCGATCACCTTGTGCCAGTCGGATCCGCCCCATTCGCCCTGCTGGAAGTAGGCGGGCGCCGAGGCGGACAGCGCCATGTCCCGGCCGCTGCCGCGCAGCGCCCTGGCCACGGAGTTGTACGCGTCCCGGTAGGCCTGCTCCTTGGTCTTGCCCTCGGGCACCCAGAGGTTGCAGCCGTCCATCTTGACGTAGTCCACCTTCCAGGAGGCGAACTGCCGGGCGTCGCGGGCGTAGTGGTCGGGGCCGCCGCCCTCGGGGGAGCCGCTGCCGGGGTAGCGCTCGCAGGTGAGGTAGCCGGCGTCCTGGTAGATGCCGAACTTCAGCTTCCTCGCGTGCAGGTACGCGCCGAGCCAGGCCATCCCGTGCGGGAACTTCTCCGTGTCCACGACCAGACTGCCGTCCGCGTCACGGCTCTTGGTCATCCAGCAGTCGTCGATGGTGACGGTGTCGTAGCCCTTGGCGGCCAGGCCGGTGGCCACGAGCGCGTCCGCGTTCGCCACGACCTTGGCCTCGTCGATGTCGCACATGTAGTGCGCCCAGTTGTTCCAGCCCATGGGCGGGGTGAGCGCGAGCGGGGTGTCCGAGGTCGCGGTGGGCTCGGCCGCCGCCGGGGCGGGGCAGAGCGCGAGGGCGAGCAGGGCGGCCGCGGTCAGACAGGGGAGCGACGCACGCAGGCGAGGCGGCACGGAGTCTCCTTGACGTGGGGGCTGTCGAGGGCTCAGTGCAGCGGTGTGACTACCCGCTGTCAACATAAGTCGGGGGTTATTGATCAATGACCAGCAATATGGGTGTAGTCGCACCGTGCGAAGGGGTGGATGCGCCGTACGGTACGGCGGATGTGACGCCGGCTGTTACGACGGATGTGACAGTGGATGTGGCAGTGGATGTGACGCTGGCTGATACGGTGTATCTCATGCCGAGAAGATCAGCCGCCCTGGACCGCGCCACACCCGAGACGATCGCCGCCGCCGCCCTGCGGATCCTCGACGAGCGGGGCCCCGCCGCGCTCAGCTTCCGCGCGCTCGCCGAGCAGCTCGACGTCTCGCACGCCACCGTCCAGCGCCGGTGCACCGACCTCGCCGGCCTGCTCGACCTCTGCACCGAACACCTCGCCGCCCAGCTCCCCGAGATCCCGGCCGCGGTGGGCTGGGCCGAAGCCACCGAGCAGCGGTTCACCGCCCTGTACCGGCTGCTCTCGGCGCACCCCGGGCTCATGATCCTGCGCGGCGGCCGCCCCTGGCTCGGCCGGCAGCTGCTCGCCCGGCTCGTGGAACCAGCACTCGCCGACAGCGTGGCCGCCGGGATGACCCCCGCCGAGGCGATGACCGCGTACCGCCGGATGTACCTGCTGACCCTGGGCAGCGCGGCCTTCGTCGACCACCGGGACCCGGCCGCCGCCACCGCCGCCTCGCGCGGGGCACTGGCCGCCCTGGACCCCGCCGAGTTCCCCGTGCTCTCGGGCGGGCTGGCCGACGTACTGCCCGCCCTGACCGACCACGAGGTGTACTACGGCGCCCTGCGCCAGCTGATCGAGGCGAACCGCCCCGCCGGAGCCTGAGCCCGCAGGGTTCCCAGCGGGCTCACCGAGAGTTTCGAACGACGACGACAGGAGTACGGGTCCATGGAACAGCAGCTCGACACGGTGGCCCTTGACGCAGTGCCCCTTGACGCGGTGCCCCTTGACTACGGCGCCGTGCGCGCCGCCGCCGACCGGATCGCCGGGGCCGTGCGGCCCGTCACGGTGATACCGGCGGGCGACGGGATCTCGTACGCCCTGGAGTACCTCCAGCACACCGGCTCCTTCAAGGCGCGCGGCGCCCGCAACTTCCTCGCCGCCCACCGCGCGGCCGGCACCCTCCCCGACGTCGGGGTCACCATCGCCTCCGGCGGCAACGCCGGGCTGGCCTGCGCCTGGGCGGCCCGCGCCGAGGGAGTGCCCGCCACCGTGTTCCTGCCGGCCACGGCCCCGCGCGTGAAGGTGGAGCGGCTGCGCGGCTACGGGGCCGACGTACGGCTCGTCGGCGACCGGTACGCCGAAGCGCTCGCCGCCTGCCGGGAGTTCGCCGCCGGGAGCGGGGCGCTCAGCAGCCACGCGTACGACCACCCGCTCATCGCCGCCGGCGCCGGAACCCTGCTCGACGAGATCCGCACCGCCCTGCCCGGCCTGGACACGGTCGTCGTCGCGGTCGGCGGAGGCGGGCTGTTCGCGGGCATCGCGACCGCCGCCCGGGAACACGGGGTACGGGTCGTCGCGGTCGAGCCGGAGAACTGCCGGGCCCTGAACGCGGCCCTCGAAGCCGGCCGGCCGGTGGACGTCCCGGTGGACTCGGTGGCCTCCGACTCCCTCGGAGCCACCCGGGTGTCCGCGGACGCGCTGGCGGCGGTCCAGGCGGCGAACGCCACATCGGTCCTGGTCCCCGACGCGGCGATCACCGCCGCCCGGCGCGCGCTCTGGGACGAGCACCGCATCGTGGTCGAAGCCGGCGCGGCCACCGCCCTGGCGGCCGTACGCACCGCGCCCGGACCGCTCGGCGAGCGGGTGGCCGTGGTGCTCTGCGGAGCCAACACCGACCCGGCCGACCTGGGCGCGGCGCCGTCCTGACCGGCCGGCCCGCGGCCGGCCCGCGACGCGGGCGGAACCGGCACTGAGAGGGCGTCCCTCAGACTGCGCCCCTCAGACTGCGCCCCTCAGGCGGATCCGCTCAGGCGGAGCCGTCCTCGCGGACCACGACGACCGTACTGGCCGCGTACTGCACCACCTGCTGGCTCACCGAGCCCAGCAGTGCGCCCTTGATGCCGCCGTAGCCGCGGGTGCCGACGACCGTCAGCGCCGCTTCCTTCGAGGCCTCCACCAGCACCTGCGCGGGCGAGCCCTGCTCCACCCGGCGGAAGACCGGAACGCCCGGCGAGGTGCCGACCGACTCCGCGACGGTGTCGGCGAGCTTCTGCCGGGCCGCGTCCTCGGCGTGGACCAGCTCGGTCTGCTCGGCCGGGCTGATGCCGAAGGGGTTGGTGTTCCACTCCCAGCTCATCACGGCGTGCACGCGGCCGCCGATGGCCTTCGCCTGGGCCACGGCCCAGCGCAGGGCCTGCTTCGAGTGGTTCGAACCGTCCACGCCGACGACGATCAGAGGCTCGGTGTTCTGGCTCACGGTGGTTCCTCACGTTTCGTCCGAATGATCGTTCTCATCCCTGTATACACGCCGCACCCGGTCCGACCTCGAACGACGATCGTTGCGCGGACCCGAGACTTTGGAGAACAGCAGGGGACACCCCTGCTTGCGAGAGTCGGGGGGACGAGCCGGTAAGCAGGCAGAGGAACGCAGGGGAACGAGGAGTTCGACGTGGCGCAACGCAAGGGATGTCTGATCGGCTGTGCGGTGGCCGGGGTGCTGGGGATCGGACTGCTCGTGGCGCTGCTGTTCGGGGTGGGCAAGGTCATCGACGTGGCCGGCAAGACCCTCGTCGACCAGAAGGTGTACGAGGCCGTCAGCGTCGGCGACTCCGAGACCGACGTCCGCGCCAAGCTGCCGTCCGGCGACACCTTCGTCACCTCGGCCCTCAAGGAGGGCGGCCCCGCCGTGCCCGCCGGCAGCCAGTGCTCCTGGTACCTGTCCGACTCCGGGAACGGCGACACGGTGCTGCGCTTCTGCTACAAGGACGGCAAGCTCGCCGAGAAGGCCGACTACCGCGTGAAGTAGGGCCTTCGGCCCCTGCCCGCCGGGCCCCGCCCCGCCGGAGGGTGGAGGCATGCAGACCAACTCGGCCGGTTCCACCCCCGCCAGGCCCGTCCTGGCCGCGGTGGACGGCTCGGAACACAGCCTGAGGACCCTGGACTGGGCCCTCGACACCGCCCGCACGCGCGGAGCCGAGCTCCACGTGGCCCACGTACGGCCGGACGCCCCGCGGGTCCACGCCGCCGGGGAGGCCCTCGTACCGCCGCCCGCCTGGGACACCGATCCGGTGCTGGGGGCGGCACGGGACCGGCTGGCCGGGCGCGAGGACCTGCCGCCCGTCACCTACGTCTCCCGCGACGGCACCCCCTCCGCCACCCTGACCGAACTCGCGGCGGGAGCCCAGCTCCTGGTCATGGGCTCGCGCGGACTCGGCGGCTTCGCCAGCCTGCTGCTCGGCTCCAACAGCCGGGTGTGCGCGGCCCAGTCGCCCTGCCCCGTCGTGGTCGTCCCGCACAGCGCGCGCCTCGTCACGCAGGACCCCGCGGCGCCGGCCCCCGGCGGCGAACGCCGGATCGTCCTGGGCCTGGCACCCGACGAAACCGCCGAGGACGTCATCGACTTCGCCTTCGCGGAGGCCCGCCGCCGGGACGCCGTCCTCCAGGTCGTCTCCACGCACCTGGTCCCGCTGTCCTCGCTCACCCTGGTCGGCTCCCTCGTCGCGGAGCGCGGCGGCGGCTACCCGCCGGGCACCACGGGCGCCGAGGCCACGGAGACGGCCCGGGAACTCGCCGAGGACCAGCGCACCCGGCTCCAGCCGTACCTCACCAGGCACTACCCCGACGTCACCGTCGAAGCGGTGGTCGCCCCCGGCGACCCGGCCGGCCGCCTGGTCACCGCCTCCCAACGGGCCGACCTCATCGTGGTGGGCCGCCACCGCCGCCGCCTGCGCGCCAACTCCCTCCTGATGGGCTCGGTCTCCAACGCGGTCCTCCTGCACGCCCTGTGCCCGGTGGCGGTGGTTCCCGTACGGGGGTAGCGCCTCAGCGCCCGTCGATCGCGCTACGGGTGTCCGCGATCAGGGGCGCGAGCCGGGCGGCGCTGCCGGCCGGCAGCCGGGCGGTCTCGGCGTCGATCCAGTCGAGGACGTCCGCACGTCGGTCGGCCTCGCACTGCGAGAGGTGGAACAGCAGGTGCCGCCAGGCGCGGGCCGTGCGCTTCGGGTTGGTCCCCCGGCGGCGTGCCTCGGTGAACGAGGCACGGGCGAGGGCGTCCCAGCCCGCGCGCGGAACGACGCCGAACTCGCGGATCAGCGGCGCGAGATTGCCGGCGGTGAGGATCCGCACCTGCTCGACCATCGCGGGATCCTTCGCCAAAGCCGGGGAGGGCCCCGGCCGTTCAGGCCGGCGGCCGGGGTGCCGGCGGCCGGGCCGCAAGAGGCCCGCGCGCTCGGCGCACAGCCGCTCGAAGCCCGCGCGGTCGTCCGTCCGGGCCAGTTCCCGCAGCGCCACGAAGTCGATGCCGTAGTAGCGGGCGTACGGAGTCCCGCGCAGCAGCTCCGCGCTGACGCGGGCGGCGGGGAGCACGCTCGCGGCCACGGACCCGGTGTACGTGTCGGCGTAGGGCTCCAGGACGAAGGAGGCGCGGAGCCCGGCCCGGCCGGCGAGCGCGGCCAGCTTCGCGAGGAACAGGGGTGTCGGGTCGGCCCCGGGGAAGGACTCCAGGCCGAACACGGCGAGCCGGCGCAGCGCGGCGCGCGCGGATTCCCGTACCTCGGCCGCGTCTTCTGGGTCTTCTGCGCCTTCGGCGTCCGCGACGTGCGCCAACTCCGCCGGTCCGTCGGCTGCGTGCCGACGAAGTCCCCGGGTGGGATCCCCGCCGAGGAGCGGCCCCGCCAGGGCTGCCAGGTCCTCCGCGGAGGTGGCGGCGCCCCGCCGGACGAGCTCGGCCGCGGGGGCGCGCAGGGCGGTGGTGACCAGGGTGCGCACGGACTCGGGCATCACGGTCCCGGCGGGCAGGCCGGTCTCCCGGGCTTCCTCGGCGGTGACCGGGGCGACGGGCGAGTCCACGTCGCAGAGTCCCGCATCCGGGTCGAACAGGGCCAGGCGGCGGCTCACCAGCGCGGCCAGTTCGTGGTGCGCGGCCCGGTCCGCGCGGCGGGCCTGATCCTCGCGCAGTCGGGTGTGCTCGGCGGAACCGGGCGCTCCGCGCGCGCTCACCATCGACGCCGTGGCGCGGCGGGCCAACCGGGCGAGCCCGGGCGGAAGTTCGCGACCCGAGACCCGCTCCACCAGGGCCCGGCGCAGTATCGCCGCGTTGGACCGCGGGTCGCGGTGCCGGCCGGTCAGAGGGTGCGCCGCCGCGAGGGCCTCGTACCTGTCGAGCAGGGCGGAGCCCTCCGCGCGGGTGCCGTCCGTGCCGCGCAGCCAGTACACGAGCAGCTCGTCCTCGAAGGGGCGCCACACGGTCAGCGCCTCGTGCTCCGCGGCGAGGGCGGGCTGCGCACGTCGCCGGGCGAGCAGCCGTGCCACCTCACCGGCGGTGCGGACCTGGGTCGCGTGCGGGATCGTGTTCTCGGTCATCGTCGGCGTGGCAGGTCCTGCCCCTGCGCCCTCCGGCTGTGCAGGCCGGTGCTCTGGCTGCTGAGCTACACGCCGTGACGGGGAACCTACCCGGCCGGGGGCGCCGCCGCCACGGAGTTGCCGGAGCACCCGCGCCCCGGACCGGCGAGCCCCGGACCGGCTGTCGCCGGGTCCGGGGCTTTGGGGACGGGTCGGGGGCCGAGCGGCCCGGGCGGGTCAGTCGGGGAGGCGTTCGCCCGTGGTGGGGTGGAAGAGGTGGAGGGCTTCCTGGCGGGGGATGACGCGGATGGTCTTGCCGCGCAGGCCCTCCTCGCGGCCGTACGTCCGGACGGTCAGCGGCTGGGTCTCGCCTTCGCCCAGGTCGAGGTTGCCGTACGCGAAGCCGTCCGAGCCGAGTTCCTCCACCGAGTAGAAGGTGACGGGCAGGCCCTTGTCGCTGTGTGCGGCGTGGAAGTCGAGGTGCTCCGGGCGGATGCCCAGGGTCACGGTGCCGCCGCCGGCGGCCTCGCGGGCCGCGCGGCCGATCTTGACCGTGGAGCCGCCGAAGCGGATGCCGTCCTCGCACAGCGGCAGGGTCAGCAGGTTCATGGCGGGGGAGCCGATGAACCCGGCCACGAACTTGTTCGCGGGCCGGTCGTACATGGTGCGCGGGGAGTCGCACTGCTGGAGGAGGCCGTCGGCGAGGACCGCGACGCGGTCGCCCATCGTCATGGCCTCGACCTGGTCGTGGGTGACGTAGACGGTGGTGGTGCCCAGGCGGCGCTGGAGGTTCGCGATCTCGGCGCGGGTCTGGACGCGGAGCTTGGCGTCCAGGTTGGAGAGCGGCTCGTCCATCAGGAAGGCCTGCGGTTCGCGGACGATCGCGCGGCCCATGGCCACGCGCTGGCGCTGGCCGCCGGAGAGGGCCTTGGGCTTGCGGTCGAGGTACTCGGTGAGGTCGAGGATCTTCGCCGCCTCCTCGACCTTCTTGCGGATGGTCTCCTTGTCCACCTTGGCGATCTTCAGGGCGAAGCCCATGTTCTGAGCGACCGTCATGTGGGGGTAGAGCGCGTAGTTCTGGAACACCATCGAGATGTCCCGGTCCTTGGGCGGCAGGTGCGTGACGTCGCGGCCGCCGATGGAGATCGAGCCGGACGTGACCTCCTCCAGGCCGGCCAGCATCCGCAGGGTGGTGGACTTGCCGCAGCCCGAGGGGCCGACGAGGACGAGGAACTCGCCGTCGGCGATGTCGAGGTCCAGCGATTCGACCGTGGGGCGGTCGGCGCCCGGGTAGGTGAGGCTCGTCTGGTGGAACGTGATCCCAGCCATGGCTGTCAATCCCTCTTTCACCGGCGGTACGTGCCGGACGATCCGTGTGGGTGGGGTCGGCAGGGGTGGCAGAGCTGTATTGCGGTACGCGGGGTAAACCGCATTAGTGCCAGTTTTGGTTAACCGGTGATAAGAAGTCAACCTTCCTCGGTTGATCGCCTTCGTTATCGAATCGATATCGCGCCAAAGAGTGTCGGGACTAAAGCGCATCAGTGCAGGTCAGGGTGGGTATTAGGGAGTGACTTTCGGACGGGTCGACCCCCTGGTGTCGTAATTCAGGACGTACGGGTACCTGTCTCTAGGGACTTTGGTCATATTGACGGAATCTTGATTTCGGGTGAGTTTGGGCCCAGTGATCCGGCGACGAGGCCGGAACTCCCCCTGAAGGCGGCGACGATGACCCGTAAGAACGTGACCCGTATAGCCATCACCACGCTCGTGGCCGGCACTTTCTTCGCGACCTCCGCGTGTGGAATGAGCGGTGGCGCCGGAGACGTGAAGGAGGGGGAGAAGACCGGCAAGGTGGCCGGTCAGATCACGTTCCGCACGCTCCAGCTGAAGCCCATGTTCACGTCGTACGTCCAGGGGGTCATCGACGCCTTCGAGAAGCAGTATCCGGACGCGAAGGTCAAATGGGAGGACGTGCCGGGCGACGGCTACAACGAGAAGATCGTCGCCGACGCCCAGGCCGGGGCCCTCCCCGACGTGGTCAACCTCTCGACCGACTCCTTCCAGCTCCTCGGCGACCGCGGCATGCTGGCGGACGTGGCGAAGCTCGACCCCGAGGTCGCCAAGGACTACGTCCCCGGCGCCTGGGAGCAGTTCAAGCTGCCGGGCAAGGGCGACAGCGTGTTCGCGTACCCCTGGTACGTGACCCCGGAGATCCTCACCTACAACAAGGACCTCTTCGAGAAGGCCGGTCTCGACCCGGCCAAGCCCCCGACCACCGTCGAGCAGTTCTTCGACTACGCCGAGCAGATCGCCGCCAAGTCCGAGGGCAAGTACTCCGCCTTCATGGCCGACCCCAAGGGCCGGCTGCCCGGGGACTGGCAGAAGATGGGCGTCCCGATCCTGAACGAGAAGCAGGACCGGTTCACCTTCGACACCGACAAGGCCGTCGCGTGGGTCGAGCGGATGAAGGACCTGTACGCCAAGGGCGCCATGCCCAAGGAGTCCCTGCTCAAGCAGGACGACATCAACCAGCTCTACGGCGGCGGCAAGATCGTGTTCGGCCCCGGCTCCCCGGGCTTCGTCAAGGACATCAAGCAGAACGCCCCGCAGATCTACGCGAACACGCAGGTCGCGAACGCCGTCACCGGGCAGCTCGGCCACATCGGCATCTACGCCCAGTCGCTCGGCATCAAGAAGGACACCAAGCACATGGACGCGGCGACCGAGTTCGCCAAGTGGCTCACCAACGGCCCCAACCAGGTGGAGTTCTCGAGGCACGCCACCATCTACCCCTCCAACGCCGTCGGCCTCGCCGACCCCTTCTTCGCCGACAAGGGCGACGGCAAGGACGCGGAGACCCTGGCCCGCGCCGTCGGCGCCGAACAGCTGAAGACCGCCGGACTCGACGCCAACACCCCCGTCCAGTGGACCAACCAGGTCGGCGACGCGGTCGTGCGCGAGATGCAGAAGGCCATCAAGGGCGAGCAGGACGCCAAGACGGCGGTGAAGAAGGCGCAGGAGGAGGCGAACAAGCTGCTCGCCAAGACGGCCCAGCAGTGACGGCGGCGGCGGAGAAAGGAGAGGGAGACGCCATGAGCCCATCCTCAGGACCGGAACTGCGGGAGAAGGCCGACCCGCCCCGGGACGCGCCCGACCCGGCCCCCACCCCCGACAAGGTGCAGGTCCCGTCGCAGACCGGAGGCCCGGCGGCGGCAGGGGGCTCCGGAGCCAATGCTCCACGGAGCAGGGCCACGGCCAAGCAGGCCAAGCAGGCCAAGAAGGCCATGGAGGCCGAGACCGGGCTGCGCCACCGCAAGTGGTGGACCCCGTACCTCTTCCTCGCCCCGGGCCTGATCATGGTGACGATGTTCAGCCTCTGGCCGTTCGTCAACACCGTGATCCTCTCCTTCACCGATGCGCAGATCCTGCGCGGCGGCGGGTTCGTCGGCTTCGACAACTACACCCGCGCCTTCGCCGATCCCGACTTCTGGGTCGCCACCGGCAACAGCGTCCTGTACCTCGTGGTCGTCGTCCCGTGCCTGGTGTTCCTGCCGCTGGCCCTCGCGGTCCTCGTGCAGAGAGAGGTCCCCGGCATCGGCTTCTTCCGCTCGGCGTTCTACACCCCGGTGATCGCCTCGGCCGTGGTCGTCGGGCTCATCTGGCAGTGGGTGCTGCGCAGCGACGGCCTGGTCAACACGCTGTTCCAGAAGCTGAGCATCATCTCCGAGCCGATCCCGTTCCTCACGGACAGCACCATGCTGCTGGTCTCCGCGATGATCGTGACCGTGTGGAAGGGCCTCGGCTACTACATGGTCTTCTACCTCGCGGCCCTCGGAAACGTCTCCACCTCGCTCTACGAGGCCGCCGCGCTCGACGGCGCGGGCCCGGTCCGCCGCTTCTTCAGCATCACCGTCCCCCAGGTGAAGCCGATGATGCTGCTGGTCGGCACCCTCTCCGCGATCTCCGCGCTCCGCGTCTTCACCGAGATCTACATCCTCGGCGGCGAGAGCGGCGGTCCCGGCGGCGGCGCCCGCACCCTGCCCTTCCTCATCCGGCAGGTCGGCCTCGGCTTCTCCGGCGAGACCGGTTACGCGGCCGCCATCTCCATCCTGTTGTTCCTCCTGACGCTGGTCTTCAGCCTCCTGGGCCGCCGTCTCTCGAAGGGAGACGAAAGTTGAGCACCCTCGCTTCCCTCGGCAACAAGGCGGGCAAGCGCGTCGGAGCCGACGCGCGGCGCTACTGGATCGGCCTCGCCGGCCGGTACGCCACGTTCACCCTGATGCTCGTGATCATGCTCGGAC
The DNA here is from genome assembly GCF_042722885.1 of Streptomyces sp. NPDC058401. NCBI lineage: Bacteria > Bacillati > Actinomycetota > Actinomycetes > Kitasatosporales > Streptomycetaceae > Streptomyces > Streptomyces sp. NPDC058401. The sequence continues at coordinate 10,043 of NZ_JBHXKA010000019.1, read as the reverse complement.
CGATCGTCTGGCAGTTCCTGACCTCGATCCGCGGCCGCACCGAGAACGTGTACGACGGGGTGCTGCCCTCGCAGCCCACCCTCGACAACTACTTCCGGGTCGCCGAGTCGTTCCCGCTCTTCCAGTACGTCGGCAACACCCTGACGGTGGCGGTCCTCGCCATCACCTCGAACATGCTGTTCGCGGCCATGGGCGGCTACGCCCTCTCCAGGGCCGCCTGGAAGGGCCGCAAGATCGTCTTCACCGTGCTGGTGGCGACGCTGATGTTCCCCTTCGAGTCCGTGATGATCTCGATGTTCCTCACGGTCCGCGAGATGGGCCTGGTCGACACCCTCATCGGCGTCTGGCTGCCCGGCGCGGTCTCCGTCCTCAACATCATGATCATGCGCTCGGCCTTCCTCTCCGTCCCCAAGGAGGTCGAGGAGGCCGCGGTCCTGGACGGCGCGAACGAATGGACCCGTTTCACCCGGGTCTTCCTCCCCGCCGCCAAGGGAGCCCTGGCCGTCGTCTGCATCACCAGCTTCATGGGCGCCTGGGACGACTTCCTCTGGCCCCTGCTGGTGCTGACCAACAGCGACAACTACACCCTCCAGCTCGGCCTGAAGACCCTGGCCGGCGCCACCACCGTCAGCGACCAGAGGATCATCGCCGCCGGCGCGATGGCCGCGCTGCTCCCGATGATGCTGCTCTTCTTCGCCCTCCAGCGCTTCTTCTTCAAGGGCGTCGGCGAGGGAGCCATCAAGACCTGACCGGGCCCGGTCGGGCCCCGGCGGCCCGACCCCGGCCCGCCCTCGGCCCGACCCCCGCCCGTCCTACCCCCCCGCCCCACCGCAGGATCGCAGTCCACCCCCACCCTGGAGCAGCCGTCATGCACGACGACCGCAGCATCACCGAACACCGCCTCCGCCGTGTCCTCAAGGAGCGCATCAAGCCCGCCGTCCACTCCCGCCCGGTCCCGCTGACCGTGGAGCGCTGGGAGGCCCCCGGGGAGCCCGTCCCCGTGGCCGAGGGCCTGGCGGCCCCCTACGAACCCTGCGCCATCGGCGACCTGTGGGGCCCGGCCTGGGGCACCACCTGGTTCAAGGTCACCGGTACCGTCCCCGCCGACTGGGCCGGCCGCACGGTGGAAGCCGTGCTCGACCTCGGCTTCGACCGGATGATGCCCGGTTTCCAGTGCGAGGGCCTGGTCCACCGCGCCGACGGCGGGGAGGTCAAGGCGCTCAACCCGTACAACGACTGGGTGCGCGTCGCCGACCGCGCGGACGGCGGCGAGCGCATCGAGTGGTACGTCGAGGGAGCCTCCAACCCGATCCTCGTCGACCACTCCGTCACCTACGAGGGCGACAAGCAGACCAGCGGCGACCAGCCCCTCTACCGGCTCGCCCGGATGGACCTCGCCGTCTTCGAGACCGAGGTCTGGGAGCTCGTACAGGACCTCGAAGTCCTCTACGACCTGATGACGCAGCTCGACGAACGCGACGCCCGGCGCTACGAGATCCTGCGCGCCATCGACTCCGCCCTCGACGCGGTGGACCTCTGCGACGTCCCCGGCACCGCGGCCGCCGCCCGCGCCCGGCTCGTCGTCGTCCTGGCCGCCCCCGCGAGCGCCTCCGCACACCGGATCAGCGCGATCGGCCACGCCCACATCGACTCCGCGTGGCTGTGGCCGCTGCGCGAGACGGTGCGCAAGGTCTCGCGGACCACGTCCAACATGCTGGGGCTGATGGAGGAGCACCCCGAGTTCGTCTTCGCCATGTCCCAGGCGCAGCAGCTCGCCTGGATCAAGACCTACCGGCCCGAGCTCTTCGAGCGGGTCAAGAAGAAGATCGCCGACGGGCAGTTCGTGCCGGTCGGCGGCATGTGGGTCGAGTCCGACACCAACATGGTCGGCGGCGAGGCCATGGCCCGCCAGTTCCTGTACGGCAAGAAGTTCTTCATGGACGAGTTCGGCATCGAGACCCACAACGTCTGGCTGCCCGACTCCTTCGGCTACACCGCCGCCATGCCGCAAATCGTCAAGCTCTCCGGCTCGAAGTGGTTCCTCACCCAGAAGATCTCCTGGTCGCAGGTCAACAAGTTCCCCCACCACACCTTCTGGTGGGAGGGCATCGACGGCACCCGCGTCTTCACCCACTTCCCGCCCGTCGACACCTACAACTCCGACCTCGGCGGCGCCCAAATGGCGCACGCGGCCCGCAACTACCAGGAGAAGGGCCGGGGTTCGCGCTCCCTCGCCCCCTTCGGCTGGGGCGACGGCGGCGGCGGCCCGACCCGCGAACAGCTCGGCCGCGCCAAGCGGCAGCGGGACCTCGAAGGCTCCCCGCGCGTGGAGATCGAGCGCCCCGACGCCTTCTTCGAGAAGGCGCACGCCGAGTACGAGGACGCACCCGTCTGGGCCGGCGAGCTCTACCTCGAACTGCACCGCGGCACCTACACCTCGCAGGCCAAGACCAAGCAGGGCAACCGGCACAGCGAATCACTGCTGCGCGAGGCCGAGTTGTGGGCCTCCACGGCCGCGGTGAAGGTCCCCGGGTACGCGTACCCGTACGAGGACCTGGAGCGGATCTGGAAGACCGTGCTGCTCCACCAGTTCCACGACATCCTCCCCGGCTCCTCCATCGCCTGGGTGCACCGCGAGGCCCGCGAGACGTACGCCACCGTGCGCGAAGAGCTGACGGCCATCACCGTGGCCGCGCAGACCGCCCTCGCCGGCGAGGGCGAGGAAGAGCTCGTCTTCAACTGCGCCCCGCACGCCCGGCGCGGCGTCCCGGCCGGCGGGGCGGGCCTGCCGGCCGGGGCGGAGCAGCCCGTCACGCTGGAGGAGCGGCACGGCGGCGGACACGTCCTCGCCAACGGGCGGCTCCTCGTGGAGATCGACGGCCGCGGGCTGATCGTGTCCGCGTACGACCTGGCGGCCGGCCGGGAATCGGTCGCACCGGGGGCCGCCGCGAACCTGCTCCAGATCCACCCCGACTTCCCGAACATGTGGGACGCGTGGGACATCGACGAGTTCTACCGCAACAAGGTCACCGACCTGGTGGAGGTGGACGCCCTGGAGGTCACGGAGGCCGGGCCCGCCTCGGTCACCGTACGGGTGAGCCGCTCCTTCGGTCTCTCCCGCGTCGCCCAGACGATCACCCTCCGGGCCGGGGCCAAGACGGTGGACATCGTCACGGACGTGGACTGGCACGAGACGGAGAAGTTCCTCAAGGCGGCCTTCCCGCTGGACGTCAAGGCCGAACGGTCCGCCTCCGAAACCCAGTTCGGGCACGTCTACCGGGCCACCCACACCAACACCTCTTGGGAGGCGGCAAAGTTCGAGATCTGCGCGCACCGCTGGATCCACGCGGAGGAGCCGGGCTGGGGGGTCGCGGTCCTCAACGACTCCACCTACGGCCACGACGTGACCCGCGACATGCGGCCCGACGGCGGCCAGACCACCACCGTCCGCCTCTCCCTCCTGCGGGCCCCGCGCTACCCCGACCCGGAGACCGACCAGGGCGCCCACACCCTGCGCTTCTCGCTGGCCCCCGGCGTGGCCGTCGGCGACGCGGTCCGCGAGGGCCACGCCCTGAACCTGCCGGAGCGCGTGCTCCGCGGCGCGGGCCCGGTCGCCCCGCTCGTCGCGGTCGACGCGGACGCGGTGGTGGTCGAATCGGTGAAACTCGCCGAGGACCGCAGCGGCGACGTGATCGTCCGCCTCTACGAATCCCGCGGCGGCCGCGCGCGGGCCACCCTGGCGGCGGGCTTCCCGTGGTCGGCGGCGATCGAGAGCGACCTCCTGGAACGCCCCCTGGAAGGCACCGCGGTCGGCGCCCCCACCCCGGACGGCACGGTCCCCCTGACCCTGCGCCCGTTCCAGATCGTCACGCTCCGCCTCCACCGCTCCTGACCACCACCCCACCCGCGGGGCACCCCGGACACCGGGGCGCCCCGCGGTGCGAGCCACCCGTGCCGTATGTTCTGCGTGCCCGCCCCCGTCGGCGGGTTTCCGCATGTCAGCGCACCCGTGGGGGGTCCCTCGTCATGTCCGCCGGTACCGCAAGACTGTCACCGCTCGGCGCACCGCCGCCGCGCTCGCTGCTCCGCTCGCCGAAGGGACTGGCGACGGCGCTGACCGTGCTGCTCGGCCTGTGCGCCGCGACCCGGCTGCTCGCGGCGGCCGCAGGCGTCAATCGGTACCGGATGCGGGACAGCCTCGCGCTGAGCACGGGGCTCGGGCATCCGGGGACGCTGCTCTCGATCTCGATGAGCCTGGTCATGATGGCCATGCTCCCCACGGCGGTGGTCTTCATCGTCTGGTTCCACCGGGTCCGGGTCAACGCCGGCGTGTACGCGCGGGGCGCCCTCCGGGGCGGCGCCGGCTGGGCGATCGGGGTCTGGTTCGTCCCGGTCGTGGGCTGGACCGTCCTGCCCTGCCTGATCGCCCTGAAGGTGTGGGCCGCCAGCGCGGCGAGGCTGCCCGGCAAGGCCGCGCGGACCTCACCCGCTCCCGTCTTCGCCTGGGCCGCAGCGTTCGCCGCGGCGATGCTGGCCGCCGGCGGTGCGAGCTGGTTCGCCGGCGCAGCCGCGACCCAGGACGCGGCGGACGCCGCCCTGCTGGTCAACGCGGCCTCGGACCTGGTCTACGCCGTTGCGGCGGTGTTCGCCGTCCTCTTCGTACGCCGCCTGTCGGCGCTGCAGTCGGCCGGCTGAGCGGAGCCCGGGCCGCCGGGCGCGCGACCTCGCGGAGGGCGCCCCGGCGGTACCGGCCTCAGGCCTTGAAGGCGCCCAGCGCGCTGCCCCGCAGCCACTCGTCCCAGCCCAGGTTCCAGTCGCCGTAGCCGTTGCCGAAGCGGTCCATGGGCTTGCCGGTGGTGCCGGTCACCTCGATGACGTCGCCGATGCGGGAGCGTTCGTACAGCCACTTCGCGTCGGCGACGGACATGCCGATGCAGCCGTGGCTGACGTTGGCCTTGCCGAAGGACTCCGCGTTGTCGGGCGCCGCGTGGACGTACTCGCCGCTGACCGTCTCGCGCATGCTCCACTCGTAGCGGCCGTAGAACCCGTCGGGGCTGTTGCGGGGGATGCCGATGGTGCGGGAGTCCATCAGCACCGTGCCGTCCTTGCTGAGGATCGTCTTGACGCCCTCGCGGGTCTTGAACCGGTCCTCGCCCCCGCTGACCGGAAGGGTCCGCAGCGGCGTGCCGTCCTTGACCAGGGTGAGCGTGTGCGCGGCGAGGTCCACCTTGCTGACCATCGCGGGGCCCACCTTGAAGGCCAGCTTCCGGTCCCCGGCGGCGGCGGTGCGGGCGTCCAGCTTCACCCCCGCGAGCCTGGCGTCGAGGGTCACCTCGGTACCCGCGGGCCAGTACTCCCGCGGCCGGAAGTGGAGGTACGTGTCCCCCTTGGCCTCTGCCCAGTGCCAGGCGCCGACGACCCCGGTGGAGGTCTTGATCTCCACCCGGCCCTCGATGCCGGCCCGGAGTGCCGGGTCCACCTTCTGGCCCTTGAAGACCAGCGAGACGGGCTGGCCGATGCCGACCGTCGTGCCGTCGGCGGGAGCGATCGACGGGCGCACCTGACGGGCCGGGTTCCGCAGGAGCTGGGCCTGGGGCGCGGGGGAGCGGGTCGGGCCGGGGGTGGGGGCGAGCGTGGGGGCGAGGGCGGTCCCCGGCGCGTCCGCGGGGGCCGCGGAGTCCACGGCATGTGCGGTGTCCATGGTGTCCGTGGTGTCCACCGTGCCCGCCGCGGCCTTGCGGCCGATCCGGTCGGTGTCGGACTCGGCGACGCCGCAGCCGGCGAGGATCACCGTCGTCGCGGCGGCGGCCAGGGCGGCACGGAGCGCCGGGGCGCCACGGCGCACGGGGGTGGGGTCGGGGGAGGCGGGCATCCCCCCATCCTTTGCGATCACCCCGCCCGTGAACTGCGCCACAGGTCCCGCCGGAGCGGGCCCCAGGTCCCGGGAATACCGGGATCTCCGGGCCGCGGGGTTCCGCACTCGGTTATGCACCTAGTTGCACAATAAGCGCTCGCTCAGCTAGAACAGGACCATCACCCCCGCGCGAGGAGGCGCCTCCATGAGTTCCCAGAGCCGGTACCCGCACCTGCTGAGCCCCCTGGACCTCGGCTTCACCACCCTGCCGAACCGCGTGATCATGGGATCCATGCACACCGGCCTCGAAGAGCACGAGCGGGGCTTCGAGCGCCTCGCCGCCTTCTACGCCGAGCGCGCCCGCGGCGGCGCCGGCCTCATCGTCACCGGCGGCATAGCCCCGAACGACGCAGGCCGCCCCTTCGAAGGGGGCGCCCGCCTCACCACCGAGGAGGAGGCCGCCGAGCACCGGGTGGTCACCGACGCGGTGCACGCCGAGGGCGGGAAGATCGCGATGCAGATCCTCCACTTCGGCCGCTACGCCTACCACAAGGACCTGGTCGCCCCCAGCGCCCTCCAGGCCCCCATCAGCCCCTTCGTCCCGAACGCGCTCACCGACGCCGAAGTCGAGCGCACCATCGAGGACTTCGTCCGCGCGGCGCGCCTCGCCAAGCTGGCCGGGTACGACGGCGTCGAGATCATGGGCTCCGAGGGCTACCTGGTCAACGAGTTCATCGCCGCCGCCACCAACAAGCGCACCGACCGCTGGGGCGGCGCCTACGAGAACCGCGTGCGCTTCCCGCTGGAGATCGTCCGGCGCACCCGCGCGGCCGTCGGCGAGGAGTTCATCCTCGTCTACCGCCTCTCGATGCTCGACCTCGTCCCCGGCGGCTCCACCCTCGACGAGGTCGTCCACCTCGCCAAGGAGATCGAGGCGGCCGGCGCCACCATCATCAACACCGGCATCGGCTGGCACGAGGCCCGCATCCCCACCATCGCCACCTCCGTCCCGCGCGGCGCCTACACCTGGGTCACCAAGCGGCTGATGGGCGCGGTCTCCGTCCCCCTCGTCACCAGCAACCGCATCAACACCCCTGAAATCGCCGAGGAGTTGCTCGCCGACGGCCGCGCCGACCTGGTCTCGCTCGCCCGCCCCTTCCTCGCCGACGCCGATTTCGTCGCCAAGGCCGCCGCCGGCCGCTCCGAGACCATCAACACCTGCATCGGCTGCAACCAGGCCTGCCTGGACCACACCTTCAGCGGCAAGCTCACCACCTGCCTGGTCAACCCGCGCGCCTGCAACGAGACCGAACTCATCCTGTCCCCCACGCAGTTGAAGAAGCGCGTCGCCGTCGTCGGAGCCGGCCCGGCCGGCCTGGCCTGCGCCGTCTCCGCGGCCGGCCGCGGCCACGCCGTCACCCTCTACGAAGCCTCCGGCCACATCGGCGGCCAGCTCGACATCGCCCGCCGCATCCCCGGCAAGGAGGAGTTCGAGGAGACCATCCGCTACTACGGCACCCAACTCGCCGAGCACGCGGTCGAGGTCAAGCTGAACACCCGCGCCGACGTCGACACCCTGCGCGGCTACGACGAGGTCGTCGTCGCCACCGGAGTCACCCCCCGCATCCCCGACATCGAGGGCGTCGACGGCCCGGGCGTCGTCAGCTACCTCGACGTCCTGCGCGACGGCGCCCCCGTCGGGCAGCGCGTCGCCGTCCTCGGCGCCGGCGGAATCGGCTTCGACGTCGCGGAGTTCCTCACCGACAGCGGCGAAGGCGCCTCCCAGGACCCCGAGGTCTACTTCCGCCACTGGGGCGTGGACACCGCCTACACCGGCCCCGGCGGCCTCACCGCCCCCGAGCGCCCCGCCCCGCCGCGCCAGGTCCACCTGCTCCAGCGCAAGACCACCAAGGTCGGCGCCGGGCTCGGCACCACCACCGGCTGGATCCACCGGGCGGAGCTCAAGCACCGCGGTGTCGTCTCCGTCGCGGGGGCCTCGTACGACCGGATCGACGGCGAGGGCCTGCACATCACGGTGGACGGCGAGCAGCGCCTCGTACCCGCCGACACGGTGGTCCTGTGCACCGGCCAGGAACCGCGCCGAGACCTGTACGAGGCCCTGCGCGCGGCCGGCATCGAGGCACACCTGATCGGCGGCGCCGACGTGGCCGCCGAACTGGACGCCAAGCGCGCCATCCGCCAGGGCACGGAACTCGCCGCCGCGCTCTGACCCCCCCCTCCGACGCAGGGGAGTTGTGGCGGCCTCGCCCGGGCCGCCACAATCACCCGGTGACGACGCTGACACCGGCAGACGCGGACAAGATCCTCCACGACAACTTCGCCCCCTGGGTGCTCGCCCTCGGACTCACCGTCCAGGAGACGGGCGAACGGCACGCCGTCCTGCGGCTGCCCTGGTCCGACACCCTCGCCCGGGACGGCGGGGGCCTCAGCGGCCAGGCCCTGATGGCCGCCGCGGACACCGCCACCGTGATCGCGATCTCCGCCGCCCGCGGCGCCTACGGCCCGATGACCACGGTCCAGCAGTCCACCAGCTTCCAGCGCCCGGTGGTCGGCGCCGACGTCCTGATCGACGTGCGGATCACCAAACTCGGCAAGCGCATGGCCTTCGCCGACATCACCATGACCCCCGAAGGCACCACCGACCCGGCCGCAAAGGCCTCCACCGTCTACGCCCTGCTGGGCTGACAACCCCTGCGGGCCGGACCATGCCGCATTCGGCCATCGCGCCGTAATACCGCCAATCCCTGGCAATCCGGCCACCCCGCCCCCGGCCTCCCGCTACACAGGAAGCCGGGGGCCGTCGTCCGCTGCCCCGGTTCTGACAGGGGGGTGGGCACTTGCTGACGATGAACGTGGGCCAGGGCATCGCCGGCTTCCTCGGCCAGCTCGTCAGCGGTGTCTCCCAGGCGGGCCAGTGACCCCGGTCGGCCCCCTCCGTGCCCGGCTCGGGCGCCGCCGTCCGGTACGGCGCTCCGGGCGGCGGAAGAACCAGGGCATGGAGCCGGTGCTCCTGGCCGCCTTCGCGGCCACGGTCGTGCTCAGCCTGGTGGCCACGGCACTGCGTTGGCTGGCAGGGCATCCCTGGGTCGTGGTCTTCGCCGTCCTGACAGCAGCCGGGGTGGGCGCGGCCTGGATCCGGAGTCGCAGAGAAGCAGCGCGCCGGGAGCAGGTGCGCGCGCAGGGCCTGCGGTACGCGGTGGAGCAGCTGGACCACCTGCACCACAGGCAGTTCGAGTTCGCGGTGCGCGATCTCATGCACCGGGACGGATGCGCGGACGCGCGGCAGGTCGGCGGCCGGGGCGACAACGGCGCGGACGTGAAGGCTACGGATCCGTACGGACGGCGCTGGGTGATCCAGTGCAAGCACCGGAAGGCGGGCTGGTCCGGGAAGCCCGTCGGCACCCCCGATCTCCACGTCCTCAACGGCACCGGCCGTCAGGTCCACAACGGCGATGTCCTGGTCATGCTGACCAACGGACGGATCACCAGCAATGCCGTGGACTTCGCCAAGGACCAGCGCCTGCACCTGGTGGACCGCAGGGTGCTCGCCGAGTGGGCCGCAGGCTCTCGCCCCCTGTGGGAGCTGCTGCGCGCGGTACCTCCGCCTCCGCGCCGGTCATCCTTTCCCTAGGGGGTGTCCTGCAGCCTGTGCGCGCGATGTGCGTGCCCGGCATTGTCAGTGGGCGGTTCTACCTTGGGAAGCTGCGGCCGAGCGGGCCGTCGTCGTGCACCTCCCCGACTCGTCAAGGGATGGACCACCCGTGGCTCACGTCAAAGGGCACTACCGCAAGGACGGCACCTACGTCCGGCCGCACACACGGCGGACCCGGCCCAAGTCGGCTCCTACGATCCCCTCGCAGCGCGGCACGTCACGTCCTGACCTCCCGCAGGACGTGACGCCGAGCACCGGTGTCCGGGCGCACTACCGGGCGGACGGCACCTACGTGCGGAGCCATCGCCGGCGGATCGGGGCGCCGGAGGCCGCAGCCGCCGCGGGCGGGGGTGGGCTCCTGCTCCTGCTCCTGCTCCTGGCAGTCCTCAGCAGCGGAGGCGGCGGCACACCCCAGACCTCGACCCCGTCGGCCCCCGCCACCACCACGAGCACACCGTCCGGGTCACCCCACTAGGGCCTGTCGTCAAATTCCCGCCTGCCCCCGCGACGCCCGGC